>JABGPL010000075.1 GCA_018644935.1 Calditrichota bacterium
CTGTCCAGGGCGAGGTTACAACATTAATAGTCTCCTCTGTGATTTGATTATTGTCATCGATAATGGTTATCCCAAATAAAAAGTCATCCTGCATTTCAGGGACAGCACCGGAGAGGGTAACCAGGCTCTCCTCATTATTCCTATCAATAACTCTGAACCAGTCGGGAAGATTTGCAAATCCATAAGTTAACTCATCACCATCATCTGTCCCGCGAGCGATATAGGTGAAATTTCCACCCTGTTTAGCGTAATCTCTGATCCGAGAAACAATTACAGGATTGTGGTCAATTCGCTGGTCGAAAAAATGACAGCCAATATCAGCTCTCGTACCATCGGGGTCTTCCGGTGAATCGGGATCTCCCGCATCTATTGCCGGAGAAATCACTTGAAGGTTGTAATCGTAATCACGTCCACCAACAAATTGAGGTTTTCCTTCGATATTTCTTTCGCCAGGTTCAACATTGATAAAAAGTTCGGATACCTCCCAGTAAAGATTATGGTGTATTGAAGCCTCACGCTCTCGACGTGATTTCACAATTGCGCAATCCCCATCACCGTAAATTATGTTGTTATAGAAATCTAAAACCGCATCCGAATCGTGGTGAAGAGCATAGTCCGTATGCCCCCAGGGCACAAAAGTATTATTTCGTATAATGATATCCCCTCGCCCATCAGTAGTAATACTCGACAACAAATTTCTCTCAATAGTTAAATTTGCATTGCCGCTAATTGCAATAGCATTGTTTGAGCTCCAACCTCTGCTATAAATTCGGTTACCCGAAATGACTGTCTCTGAGCAGGATGAGATTGATAATTTTCCATAAATTTCATTATTTGTTACCAAAACATTATTTCCAACACCTGATGAGCTCCCTAACATTACACTCATTTCAAGATGATTCTGCTCCATCCTGAAGTGACTTGGAGTTCTGCTTGAATATAACGATCCACCGGTAAAATGATTGTTCTCTATTACGGAGTTTTCTCCAGAGGCAAGCCGGATTCTCGGTTCCCCAGTATTCCCGGACATAATGCTATTCCGACCAAAATCTATCGAACCCAATAAATTATTCCCGAACAGTCTTAGCACGCCCGTTGTATAATTATCAATTGACATGACCTCTGAATCTGTGATTTCTAAGAACCAGTCATCAGGCCCCGAATTGATCCTGCAATTCCTGACCCAGCAATCAGAAACTACTAATGGAGCCTGCTCAACTCTGATATATAACCTCCAATTATTACATCTCGAAAAATCACAATAAGATAATCGTAATGTATCAGTTGAAAATTGGAAGATCCCGCGAAACCAAAAATCATTGGATTGGAAAATAATCGAATCCCGTTCGCTGCCCAATGCTTGAAAGCTGCCAAATACTTTGATTGAATCATATTCTGACTCGAATGAAACAGTCACCCCAGGTTCAATAGTGAGAATCTGGTCTTGCGGTACAATAATGTTTCCCAAAACTAAGTACGGACTGCCCTCTTGTGTCCAAACTCCAGACACCTCACCCTCAACCTCAGTCTGCGCAAAACAGGCAGTGGCGAAAATGAAGAATATCAATACATAATTATACATGGTTAACTCACTTTTAGCATAAAAACCACCCAAAATTGTGCCCCGGTCTACAGTGGATTGCCTGCAAACTTTAACAAACAACGTCCTACTTCCCCTTCGAAATTCCAAACATCGAGCTGACCGGGTTTCACTTACGAAATCATGGTCAGCTCAAGCGCAAAAATTCTCTAATACGAAATGACCCCATTGTAAAAACTCTTTTAGTTCCATCACGGCTGATCCTGCCACATAAATCAGTGGCGTGGGCGTCCCTGCCTGCGATTGTCGCAAAGCGACAAACCAAACACCCACTGTGACAAATCACACGCACGAAGGCGTGTGCTACCTTGCCAATATCACCTTCTGCGAACGTACCTCCTGCCCCAAAGAAACCCGCACAAAATACAATCCGGAAGCAACCTCTAATGCGTCCCATGCTATTGTATGCCTGCCAGCACTCTGATTGGCATCCCACAATGTTTCAACAACCCTCCCTGCAAGATCGAAAACCTTAACTGAGACATCAGATCGTTCCGGTAACAAATAGCTGATGTTTGTTAAAGAGTTGAATGGATTAGGATACACTGAGGTTATTGCAAATCCATCCGGTTGATTACCTTCGTCACCCCCTACTGAACTCGGATCTGCAACTATCATCGTCACCGGAATAACCGCCCCGCCACCAGCTGCATTGTGAGTAAATTCCAAATAGGCATCATAAAGGTCATCTGGTAAAAGTATCTCACGTATTGGATCATACGTTTTGAGCGAAACGGTCACTTCACAAGTAGCACCGGAGATGAGTATTCCTGATTTCGGATTTACGTCAATCCAGAAATCGGGGGTGTCCAAGTGCCAGATGTTCAGTCGATCACCTCCATTCTCGATACCAGTACTCGATGTTGTAAGCAACGCTGTACTAAGAGAATTATCGTTCCCATTTATTATGAATGCACCTGACGGATAACCGCCATCAGGTGGACTCCAAGACCTGACAAATATCAATTCATCAGTATCGGGATTGACCTTGTAAATCTCCTGTTGTTCTGTTTCCCGATTACGGCAGAAGATATAAAGAGGACAACCTTCAGAGTCGTCCGAAAAATATGCCAGCCCATATACACGCAGGTCGTTCCTGTTGAGCTCCACCACAATGTTTCCATCACGATCATATCCAATAATGTCTGAAGTGGCGTTGGATATCCATAGAATCTCTCTATCTGTATCCCAGGTAAGATTTGTGCAAGGATTAAGACAGCTTTCAAACGATAACTCAACATCACCATCAGGGGTAAATCCGTAAACATTCCTCTCGCCTGATCCCCAGATCAACTCTCCATCATAAGCTAAATCTCGCATCCCGAGGTTGGACTGTCCGGGTTGAATGTATCGACTAAATTCCGTCCCATCACGGTCAAGTACATAAATCATTGGATATTCATCTCCACGACCGGTAACATAGAATCTATCGTTAACCAACACTGCACCCTTTATTCGCAAATCATCAACCTCCTGGCTGACAGCAAAGGATTGCCGCAAATCCCACGGCGCATAATCATCCCCAATAATCGTGTTAGTTTCAACCTCCCATTCGAGGTATCCATTTGCATCATTTGTGAGAGTCAGTAATAATTCAGTAGATTCACCCTCAGCAAGGTCGATCCCTAATTCGTGAGTTGAAGCCTGGAATTCGGGATGTGTCAACTGCATGTCTATTGACAGAGTATCCCCCCAGTCAATTCGGATATCGCTTATCGTTGCAGGATTATATCCGGGATACGTAGCTGTTATTTCCATTGTTCTCGACCCAGCACACAAAGACCAGTATCCATCACAGTCTGTTAGTATGCTCTCTCCCAATGATGTTGTTATTGAGCAGTTTTCAATCGGGTTTTGATTCATTTCGTCGAGTACATATCCACCAATTATAGAATATGTGAGAAATGGAATCCCGCCCATATCTGCTCTCGAACAGTCCACATCTTCAGGAGAATCGGGATCACCGGTATTTATGCACGGACTTTCGTCGGTTAGATTAAAATCATAACCGGAATCAACAAAATATGGGTTCGCATCGATATTGCCATCACCCCATTGAATCTGTCCCTCCTGGTCTACTTCGAGCCCATCAATGCCACCTCCTATATCTGAATAGGCTATTTGAAGAATGCCCTCTGGTGCCGAGATATTCGTCTGTCCGTTCTTTCTGATGATGCAGTTTATGAATGTGTTTTGTCCCGACCATATCCGAAAGCCTCCACCACTTGGCGCGAGATTATTAGCCACTGTAACATTTGTGAATACCTTTTCAACTCCTCCCGCTAAACAAGCGCCACCTCCAGCTCTTTCAGCAGAATTTCCGGTGATCTGACAATAGGACATGTTTATCCCGCTGCCTCCGGTTATATGCATTCCACCGCCAAGTTCAGCATAGTTGTCTTGAATTAATGTCCCCGTAAGAACTATATCCGGTCCAGAACACAGGTATATACCCCCTCCAGTTGGCGCTGTGTTTCCTACGATTGACCCACCCAAAAAATGGCTGGGCGATCCTGACGCGGAAAACCCACCAGCATAGGAGCCTGATTCATTGTTAATTATATGGACATCAATGAATAAGGTATGGCTACCTGAATTAAAGATACCTCCCGCTCTCGATTGACTATAATTATCGCGTACAGTTACATTTCGAACTATCAATGAATCACGCGTAGAGATGTTAATTCCACCACCACCTGCTGCAAAGTTGTTGCTTACCATAAGATCAGACATTAAAACGGATGAATTCAGGAATGAAATACCACCACCCCAGCCTTCAGTACGACCATTTCGAATAGTAAATCCTGTCAGCGCAGGATTGTCGCCCTGCACATCCTCAATTGTGACAACGGTACCACTCTCGTCACCATCGATTATGGTTGAATCGAGATAAGCGTCATTTCCAGTAGTTAGAAACAGACTTGCAAGAACAATGCTTTTTTCATGGAAATTTATGTTCTCGACATAAATCCCTGGATGAACGAGGACTGTATCCCCATCGTCTGAAGAGCTAATGGCTTCCTGGATTGTTTCCTGATCAGCAGGAACATTGATGATACTCGCGGAAAGAGGGCTGAAGGTTATCAGCATAGCGAGCAAAAAGAGAGAGAGGTTTTTGTGTGAATAACACATGATTATCTTCCTTATTAAAAAAATTCACAAACCAAAACATGAGATCTAACCGATCCATCAGAATCATACTAATAAGCTAATAAATATTTTGGGAGAATTCAAGGGGTTGGATTCTTGGAACCTACATTAAAAAATACTATTACATTTCGCCAATTCATATTTTCAAAGATAACAAAGTTTGCATCAACCAAATTCACCCCTTCCCCAGAAAACGTACGGGTACGAAGCTCCAAGCCATTCCTCTTCTTGTTTTAATGTATCAGTATTTAGGATTTCAGATTCCTCATAGCAATCGAACAGGGGCACGGGCACTGTGCCCATACACAATCAATATTATTTCAGGCGTCCTCGCCTGAACCAGAGTCCCATTTTCGGATCGTCCTCTATGATTAAAAGATTCGTCAAACCGGCAACTCCACCACAAACCCCGCCCCTCCAAGTTCACTATCCTCTATCCTGACTTCCCCACCATGAGCTTTAGCAGTTTGATTAACAATAATCAAACCGAGCCCCAGCCCGGAAACACCGGTTAAAGCTTCTGGTTTATCATGTTTCAATCCTGCAAATAATTGTTTCCGCTCTTCTTCAGGAATTCCCTTGCCAGAATCATCAACAAAGATTCTGATATCATTTTCACTTTTAATCAACTCAACTCGAACGACAGCCTTTCCAGAATCGAGTTCCGATTTGTTCAGGTATGTATGTCGCAGGGCATTATCTATCAAGTTGTCGATCAAGTTACGGATCATCTCTCTGTCAATCTCAATGTCTATCGAAGATTCCGGGATAATAATTTTTAACTCAACCTTGTATTGACCAAACGTGTTTTCCCAAGAATTGAGAATGGATGAGGTGAGATCTGATAGATCGCATTTCTCTTTGAACGCTTCAACCTTCCCCTGTTCTATCAAAATCGCTGCATTTTTTACAGACAACTCCAACCTATCACATTCACCCGAAATCGATTCAACCAGACTCTTCTCCTGCTCCGGCGAAGCAACCTGATCATCCAAGAGCATATCAGACCCAAGCCTCAGTCTTGCTACTGGGGTTTTAATCGCATGAGCAAAATGGGCGAGAGCAACGCGGTTGTGTTGGGCTTGTTTGCGGTGGAGACGGATGGTTTTGTAAAGGAAGAATATTAGGGTTAGGATCAGGATGTCGAATAAAATGACACCTAATGCAAGTTTATCTGCACCAGAGAAAATTTCTTCTCTCCAATCCAATGTTTGACATCGCGCTAAAACATTTACATCCAGACCATCAAGGTGTATAACTCGGCCGCCAGTCTCCAATGCATCCATCTCATCGGTGATTTTAACGGATGGATCACCTTTCCACCACAATGTATCTACACCATCCATGACTCCCAACGTTCTTTTCCACCCACCTGGACTTGCATAAGGATCGACCTGAAGCTTTAGGAGTGAATCAATTGGTGATCTCCCGAACATAGTAATATTCAAACTGTTAGTTCCAAGACTATCCAATTTGGCTGGTAAAACGGACAAGAACCATTCTCTATCTAAAACCAATCCTATTACCTCTTCCGGAATTACCGGATCATAGACTCCAATGGGTCTGTACAGAATGGTGTATTGATTTATCTTTTGAAACTTTGTCAAGCCACCGCATCTGCGCCTCGCAAGAGGAACGGTTGCGCCTTGCTTTTCTAGCCAATATTCGGAAGCCAAAATTGAATCGACAGGAATTTCAGGATTGATGTTTATGGATTTCCGGGAGATCATATTTATGTAAAATGCATCAACAACACCTGACATTATATATAGGCTTTTGAGATCATCACGGGTAATTTCCTGAGTAAGTGCCTTCTGCTCGAGTCTCAGTAAACTCTCAGATTGATCCCAGTAAATCCCCTGGATGTTGTCCTGAATTAACGCCCAATATTGCAACTCATGTCCGATATTTCCCTCATTAACCGAATTGAGTACCCGATAGAAAACCCACCCACCACCTGATAAATTGATGACCAGGAAAAGCACTATTGTAAATATTGTGAGCCCCACCAATGCCCAATTCCGAATTCTGCCCTTGTCTTTCATTTATTCACTCCTGGAAAATCAACTCGTTCAAATGAAAAAATACAAAAAATGATATTAAAAGTTGTTACCGTGTTGTTACAAATATGGGTGGACTTAAAAAATCTGCAGATCTCGCAGATTACACAGATTTAAACTAAAGAGAAGCAATCTTGCGATTGCTTCTCTTGCCGTCAGTAGCGCAGGCGTCCCTGCCTGCGTAAATTCGAAACCGGATCTAGCAGGATCGCCAATCTCCCGATTGGCCTCCCCTTTGCCTAATTTCACCCAAACAACTAACCAAAAGTCGTGTTGCTGAGAGGGATTCAGCAAGTGGCTGAATTTCCGGGTTTCACACGCGTGGATGTGTATGCTATTTTACGAGCACAATCTTCTGAGCTGCACTTTGTGATCCCGATTCCATCCTGACCATATACACACCAGTTGAGGCATATGAAGCATCCCAAACCGCAGCATGGAATCCAGCCTTGAACTCTCCTGACACCAATTGTTCAACCATCCGGCCATTCAGTTCGTAAACTGCTAATGAGACGTCTGCTGCACCTGGCAATCCAAATGTCAAACGGGTCATATTATTAAAAGGATTTGGGTATGCCGGGTATATTCCAAACTCGACCGGAAGACTTGTGTCATTTGAAAGTTGTACTACCCAGAAACCATCGGTTGAATAGGTTCCTTCACCCTGAAGTGTGACCAATTCTGGTAGATTATTCCCGATCTTTACGGTTAGTTGTTGACCTGTCAGAACACCGTCAACATCATCAGTAGTCAGGTCATCTCCCCAAACCGCGATTCCACAAGTGGCGTTATCAACGATGCCGACACCAACAAGCTCTTCATGGGAATACACCCTGACCTCTGTCCCATCGGATTGGTCAGCCAGAACCAACACGCTCATGTTTGAACCTGTGTTCTGGTATACTGGTAGATTTGGTGAAGTTCGATGCAAGACTTGAGCAAGTGCATTCTCTTCTTCAATCGTGTAAACAAGTTCCACGTCCTCAGAAACCTTGACCTGATATCCAAATCCCTCAGCCATATCTCCCATATTGCTGAATCCAAATGTCGGATTGTAGAACCGTCCATCGCCATCCTTTGCGAGAATCAGAGCATCCACAATTCCTGAAAAGGCTAGAATTGCATCCACAGGATCACGAGGGAAATAAGAAATCATACTCCATCCGATTCCAAGTTGAATCGGGGTGTCCGGATTTACAGGCTCACCGGATAAAATCAATTCAGCAGCTCCGTCCATCTTCATCTGATAGCCATCAGCAGCGTTCCAACCCGGAATGTTGCAGAAACCAAAAGCAGGGCTGTAAAAACGTCCGTCACCATCTTTCATAAGAAGAAGGAGATCGTTTTCAACCAGACCAGCCGTTAATTCAGGAATTCCATTTGGGTCCGGCTGCACATTTAGCGAAACCATGTTCCACCCGTCATGAAGTGCCAACAACCGCTCTTCATCTCCACCTCCACCGCCAACGGTCAAAGTAATCGGCAATGAGACTTCCTCTCCTCGACCATTATGTACAATAACAACCTCACCTTCGAATACTACCGCAGGCAAATCAGTTGCGTCAAGAGTCAGCACAAATTCCTGTGATCCCTCGGAATCTATCATACCTTCAGCGGGTTCAACAGCCATCCAGTCTTTACGGGCATCAATCTGCCAGATATCGATTCGATCTTCACCACCTGCATTTGGAGTAGTCATAAATACCCAGCTATACACATCATATTCATTTGTAATGAATCCACCAGCAGCTGTTCCACCGGCATCAGGCATTAACAAACTCACCCGCTGAGACCGATCATTTTCGATGTCTATTTTGTCAACGATCTGGTCACCAATCTCATTGTCTTTATGGAAGGCGTAAAGCTGATATCCATCTGGATCATCGGGATAATAAGCCAATCCGTAGATTCGCATTCCCTGCCTGTCTACCTCGCCAACCTCATTCCCCTCTCTGTCAATGGCTGTTATTCCCGCTGTTGTTGATGCCACCCATAGTAACTGTCTGTCGCTGTCGTAGGCAATGTTGCTGGTCGGACTATGTGGTGATTCAAAGCTCACAGCTACCTCACCATCCGGTGTAAGTCCATAGATTACATCTCTAATCGCTCCCCAGATCAACTCTCCGTCCCAAGCCATATCTTTGATACCATACCTGTCATCACCGGGCTGGATGAAGAGATCAATAAACTCACCATCCTCGTTCAGTATGTAAATCGCAGGATTGTAATCATGTGCCCCTGAAACATAATATCTTCCGTTTGCGTAGACAACCCCTTGAATACGTGCATCTTCAAGTAATACCCCCACATCATGAGACGTACGCAACGTCCATGGATCAGCGTTAGCATCTCCGAGCAGTCGTCGCTCCATTGTATATGTCAAAGGTCCGGTACCATTGTTGGTCGCGTTGAAGTTGATCTGAATACTCTCATCAATTGCGATTTCTTCATTTACTCCTTCCAAATCCATCTCACAGTCGGCAAACAGGAGCTCAATTTCCAAATCCAGATCTCCTTCATCACCAACAAGTGCCTGTGTTGTGAAAGGTAAGTATCCTGGCGCTAGAAACGTCATTTCATATTCATCGGGAGGAAGATCTGAAAAAATGAATCGACCATCTCGGTTTGTCTGGCGGGTCATGACGAATTGACCTAAGTTAATAACCACATCTTCGATATTTTCTCCTGTTGCTGGATCGGAGACCGTACCAGAGATATTAAACGTCGGATTGACAATCGAAACGACAGCTGAGATTTCAATTACGAAAAACTCTTCCTGACCCGCTTCGGTAAACTCAAAGGATAACAGGAAGTTATAAACACCCGCCTCAGCACCTTCTGCATTGGCAGTGATAATGATCGATTCAAGTTCATCGGCCGCGATTTGTCCTTCTTCAGGATCGAAAGAAAGAATACTGATCTCAGAGACTCCATCATCAATGATACGAATTCGAGGAGATTGCCAGTGTGTGATCCAAAGGTTTTCCCCATCGTGACCAATACCATCACGTGGATGACCCATTTCTTGATCCTGAGCATCTGTAACAAAATCCTGGACAAGTTCAGTTGCTGTCCACTCCTCAGTGTCAACAGCAACTTGCCATGCCCGGTTGTCTCCATTACCTGTACGAGAATCCAACCACAGCTGACCATTGGGGTGTTCATCCACCCAGCATAAACTCTGTGCAAGCTCGTTTTGGAGGAATCTCTGATAATCATCAAATCGACCGAGTAGTTGATAATCGTTCTCAATATTATAAATGTAGATTACATTCTGGGCCATTGCATACAACCGACCATCATCGCCGCAGTCCACTGCTCCGGCACTTCCCTGCAGGTTAAAATTACCAAGGTTGTTTCCTTCTGCATCAACTCGAAACAACCAGGCGTGATTTCTCCACCCAACTCCGAAGAAAACTCCGCCGTAATAACCAAGACCCGAGACAGGTTCAGGCATATTAACCTGACCGACCATCCTATAGTTGTCATCCGGATCAACCGCCATAACCCGAGCATTATCCGATTCAGAAAGCCACATCCAGTTGTTTTCAGCATCCCATGCAATTCCGGTCACATGCCTGTTTACATCTCCAAGTTGCTGAGGTTCAAACTCGTCGATCAAATCACCGGGATCGTCACGCATTGGTCCAACCTGCATCCCCTCATCATTGACGAGACCGCTGGATACGCTGAAATCAACATCAAATTCAAATGAGTTTAAGATTTCGATCTCTACTTCGGCAACGTCTCCTTCAGCAACGGATAATCCAAAGCCGTGAGGATCAATGTTGATCTCTGCAATTGCAGAAGTCCCGATAGCGAAAAGAATAATTACTATGGTTAAAAAAAGGTGAGTTCTGTAAATGTTCATAATGACTTCTCCTCTAAAAAAATCGTCGTATGTTAAATCGGTGAGCTGCGAAATTAATAGAGATTCAGACCTTCAATAATCCCGTAATTTCTTCTCATAATATAGACCTGAGGAGTGGTTATGTCAAGGTGTGTATACAACAGATTTACGGGCGGAAAATCGGAAGCGAATCATTTCACAATCACGAAGGCATATCAAACTGAATTCTTGTTCCTTCGCTCACGTGTGGGAAAGAGTTTCGTATACCAGAAACTTTTTCACCGAATCCAATGGTTGGACTGGTTGGTTGGTAAAAAACCACCCAATATGACAATATCTCGAATTTCATCCCAGTCAATTCCTCAGATACTTTCCACAGCCTGTGAGCAATTCCTTCATTCTTAGGCAAATCATTTGTATCTACTTTCTTTGAACATCCTTTCATTTCCATGAATCCGGCAAAACCTCAGGGAAACCTGATTGTTATGGAGAACAATATATCGAGTTTTTGTGATGAAAAATCACTCTCTTGTCCCACGTCGAAAATATTGTCTAATTTGATTGACTATTTGAATCGCGATAGCTTTATTGCACTAAAGTTAAACAAGATAACATTGATAATCAGGTAAATATCTCGCTAATTTGCGAGAGTTGATCAGAACCTAACGGATTCAAAAGCATAGTAATGAATCATACATCAATAACCTCAACCACTTTCGATGTAATTATTATTGGAGGTGGCCCAAGTGGGAGTTCAGCTGCCATAAGGCTTTCCAGACAAGGTCATTCTGTACTTGTTGTTGACCAACACTCTTTCCCCCGCGCCAAAACTTGTGGAGATTTCTATACTCCATCAGTCATAAGTCTGATTGAAGAGATAGGTCTGATTGATTCGTTTGAAGAAAGCAATCCCCACAAAATAAACAACTTTCGCGTAAGAATACTTGATTCCTCGGTAGGTTTTGACCTGGATATTGGTTCCATCAATCCTCGATTCTATAGCTTTGTGCAGCCCCGCTATGACTTCGATTCACAGCTATTGCATCACGCCAGGGTGTGTGGTACACAGTTTATGAAAGCCACATTCCGTGCTCCAATCATTAAAGATGGCAAGGTAATTGGTGTGCGTGTATCGAATGAAAACCAGGAAATTGAATTGTTTTCAAAAATATTGATTGGAGCCGATGGCTCCAACTCAACGGTTACTAGTAAATTAGATAGAACAAGGGTTAAGAGCAGAGATAAAGCCATTGCTATACGTGGCTATTTGGATGAGATTGAGGTAACTCCAGGTACTATAGAAGTTTTTATATCTAAAGATATTTTCCCGGGATATGGATGGATTTTCCCTAATGGTAAAAAATCTGCAAATATTGGAATTTGTTTTTTACTAACAAATTCCAATAATAAAATACATAATATTAAACAGTCATTTTATTCATTTATTAACTCCCCGATAATCAAATCAAGAATTGCTAAGAATTACAAATTACGCGACTTAAAGACAGCCACAATCAATCTTGGTATGAACCGTAAGATTAAGAGGGTCTTCAATGGTGCAATTCTAATTGGTGACGCAGCTTGTCTTGCAAATCCTATTCATGGCGGGGGAATATGTAACGGAATGACATCCGGTTTAATTGCTGCAGAGGAAATAGATCTGGCTTTAAGGTCCGAAACTTGTTCAATTAGTCTACTAAAGGGGTATGAGAGTAGAATTGAAAAAGAACTACTAAGCGAACTGCAACATTCCAAAATTGCACATTACATAGCTTATTTTTCACCACATCTTCTTAAAGTATTGATTTGGTTGATTTCCAAGAACCAGTTTTTACCATGGTTGGCAAATCAACTTTACAAGGATGTCAAAACGAAGATAAAACCTCTCTGAGTAAAAAGAGCTCAAGATTAGATGTCCGATGAAAATCTGTCCAAATAATCATTGAATATTTGGTTGCATGGTTTTCCAGGTTGGAAACTTTTTCCGACAAATCCTCTGGAAACTTTATTGCTCGGGGGAATAAGATTCCACATACCTCAATGTGATTCATCAAATGTACTGTGTCGTATAATTAACAAAACAAAATCAAATTAAAGAATTACATGAGCATTGTCTATTCGCTAATGTAAGTATTGGAAATACTCCGGAATATATCTATATTGTAAGCTGGTAATTTTTGGTTCACAAGACGATAAAGTCTTCATAACGCTTGACTTAAACTGTTCTCCGAACGCCCGATACATTTCGGGGTAATTCCGATTTTTTTGACCGGAGTGGGATGACCTTTCTGTACACCTTCATAATTATGTTGGCTTTCTGGATTCTTCTTTCCGGGAAGTTCGATATTTTCCATTTGACACTTGGGGTTATTTCCTGCTTGTTAGTTGCTCATTTTTCACGTGATCTCATATTCACGGATAAGACCAAGAAGGGCAGGCTGCCCGAGGCATTCCGTTTTATTGCTTATATCCCGTGGTTATTATGGCAGATAGTACTCTCAAATCTCAGCGTAGCATATTATGCGCTGCATCCACGGATGATGCGGGAGATTGATCCACAGATATACTGGTTTAAAACCTACCTGAAGAAAGACATCGCCCTCGTCACACTCGGCAACTCAATAACCCTGACCCCGGGCACAATTACGGTCAGGATTGTTGATGATGAGTTTTATGTACATACATTACATCCCAAATTTACATCTCTGATCAAAGATAAAATGGAAGGAAAGATCGCCAGAATTTTCGGGGAAGCCGAGAAATGATGGAGACCTTCTTCATATATATCGGAGTTGGCATTCTTGTGCTGATGTTCCTGACTCTATATCGCGGGGTCGTAGGACCGACCGCCATCGACCGGCTTATGGCGATAAATGTTATTGGTACAAAAACTACGGTGCTGCTGGTAATTATTGGCACAATATTCCGTCGTGTCGATATGTTTATTGATATCGCTCTGGCGTATGCGTTATTGAACTTTATCGCGACAATTGCTGCAGCGAGATATTTCCAGGCGCGGAAGAATTTCATCCCCGGTGGGTGGCGCAGATCAGTTCATCAAGAACATAAGGAGATATCCGATGTTGATTGATATTATCTGTATTGGGTTGATGAGCCTCGGTCTATTCTTTTTCTTTGCAACTACAATTGGCATTCTCCGGCTTCCAGACTTCTACTCCCGGATGCAAGCTGCGGGGAAGGGTGATACCTTATCCTCAATGCTCGTTCTGACAGGCCTTGCAGTATATAACCTCCATCACTGGTCATTTGGGACATTACTGGTCAGCGTTAAAATCATGTTCATTTTAGTGTTCATTTTTATGGCAAGTCCAACGGCATCGCATCATATCATTGAAGCGGGATATGACGCTGGGGTGAAGCCATGGACGAAGGGTGAAGAAAAGAATGAACAAGAGGGAAAAGAGAATTGAGCTACCTGAATCCCAGTAGGTTGGACATTCCTGTCCGACCATCCGTTGTAAAGCGGATTCAAAACAATCCGATGCTGCTCTCTGAATCGCGCTTCGCGAGATGGACAGGCAGGAATGCCTATCCTACTGACTCCACACACTACAAAGGAGCCCAAAATTGATCTGGCAGTTTGATCTAATCATACTGATTCTGGTTGCTATCACAGCCATCGCATCCATCAATGCTAAGGACTTGATGAGTGCCGCGATCATTTTTGGAACATTCAGCTTCCTCATGTGCCTGCTGTGGGCTGAAATGGGCGCAGTTGATGTGGGCTTTACCGAAGCTGCCGTCGGTGCAGGAGTCAGCACGATTTTCTTTATTGCCGCTGTTTTCAGGACTACACGGAGGACGAAAGATTGAAAATCGCTATGTCCTTTATCGGCATGTTAATGTTGTTAAGGTGGGTCTTTATAGATATTGAAATCGGTACTATAGAGTTTTCAATTATCGTTGGAATTCTCGCGATTTACTTAACTACAGAGATTATAGATTATTTCAAAACCATGCGGAGGAAAGGGTATTGAAATTAATTGGTCTCATCGTAGTTATCGCCACTGGTTTACTTTTACTTTGGGGAGTTACCGATTTCCCGGATTGGGCTGATCCACAATCCCCGGCGAGTACTCACCTGTCTCCTCACTTCCTGACGGAATCGATTGAAGAAACTGCTGTTCCAAATGTGGTAACTTCTGTCCTTGGTGATTATCGTGGTTTTGATACGATGCTTGAGACCACTGTGGTATTTGCTGCTGGTATTGCAGTTTATACACTACTCAGACGATCCCGCAGGAAAGACCTGCGCGAAAAACCGGAAATGATTGAAGAGGAACTGCCACATCAGGCACTAATTGTAAAGACTATTTGCAGATTGATGGCTCCATTCATGCAGCTTTATGCATTATATGTAATCGCGCACGGTCACCATTCCCCTGGCGGGGGTTTCCAGGGCGGAGTAATTCTTGGAGCAAGTTTTATCCTGCTCGCTATCGGCTTTGATCTGAAGATGGTTCTGAAAAGGATGCGGGAAAAAACTACTTTGGTTTTAGGAATACTCGGCGTTTTAATATTTTCAGGAATTGGGATGGTCTGTGTATTGCTGGAGAAGAATTTCTTGGATTACAGTGCATTATCTGCAATTCTACCGGCAACAGATATCATTATGGCTCGTTCACACGGCATTCTTGGTGTTGAGATTGGGGTTGCGTTGGCAGTAATGGCAAACCTTGTGCTGATTTACGTCAACCTGTCATCTGACGGCAAATATGAGCGTGGATTGTAAAGCATGGAATTTCTTTTAGCCAAATACAACTACTGGTTCTACATCCTGATCATGATGGTCGGGTTCTATGCAATGATTTCGAAGAACAACCTCGTCAAGAAGATGATTGGCGTAAGCATATTTCAAGCTGCAATTATTCTGTTTTACGTCTCCATCGGTGCGAAACGTGGCGCTACTATACCGATAATTGAGCATGGGCACGATGCGGTTCATCATATCGACCCGACCGCTTATATCAATCCATTGCCGCATGTGTTGATGCTGACAGCAATTGTCGTTTCAGTCAGTACACTCGGTGTTGCACTGGCATTGATCTCAAAGATTTATGCAAAATACGGGACAATTGAGGAAGACGAAATTAACGAGCAGTTAACCGATGTCTAACCTCCAAGCTCCCATATTACTGGTTACGATTCCCCTTTTGGCAGCCTTTTTTGCCGCACTGGGAGGAATGCTCCACCGAAAAATCAGCTTCCCGATTGCATTGATAGCAATTATTCTATCCTTCCATCAGTCAATTATTGTTCTACTGAAGGTCGTGAATGATGGAGTAATTAATTATCGAATCGGTGGCTGGATGCCTCCCTTTGGAATTGAGTATGTAGTTGACCACCTAAATGCAATGGTGCTGGTTGTTATAACTTTCGTCAGCCTGATCAGCATCATTTACTCGAAGTTGATAGTCGAACGGGAACTCCCCGATAAGATACCGCAGTTTTACACGCTATACCTACTTCTTACAACAGGTCTTTTAGGCATCACCATCACCGGGGACGCATTTAACCTCTATGTCTTGCTCGAGATATCTGCCCTTGCAACTTATGCACTGTTGGCTCTTGGTAAAGATCGTGCTCTGATATCGACTTTTAATTACCTGATTCTGGGAACAATTGGAGCAAGCTTATACCTGCTCGGTGTAGGACATTTGTACATAGCAACCGGCTCTTTGAACATGGCAGATCTATTCCGAATTCTGCCTTCCCTCAGTGGCAACAGTGCGGTAATGGTCGGATTTATCCTTATCATTGTTGGTGTCTGGATCAAGATGGCATTTTTTCCAGCACATGGCTGGCTGCCGAATGCTTATACTTACGCACCCTCATCTTCAATTTGTCTGATAGCACCCCTGATGACCAAAGTTTCTGTTTACATCATGATCCGTATCATGTTCTCGGTCTTTTCTGCTGAGTTCACCTTCGCAAATATTGCATGGCAAACAGCCGTTGTGTGGTGCTCAGTGATTGCAATTATCGGGGGATCCTTGCAGGCACTCGCTCAGCGTGATTTCAGAAAAATGCTTACATTCCTGGTCGTTGCAGAAGTCGGATACATGGTCGGTGGTGTATGGCTTGCAAATGAGATTGGAATCTCAGGTGCAATATTGCACATCCTGAACGATGCCTTGATGACGTTGTGCCTTTTCCTCGTAGCAGGTATTTTGATATTCAAAACCCAACGACATCAACTAATGGACTTCAGGGGAATGTTCCGTAAGATGCCGGTAACAATGGGAGCCTTCATCATTGGGGCATTGTCAATGATTGGCGTTCCCCCAACGTGCGGTTTTTTCAGCAAATGGTATCTAATTCAGGGTGCAATCGAAGCTGGCAGATGGGAGTTTATGGCAGCACTGATATTCTCGAGTTTAGTAAACGCGGTGCTGTTTTTCAGGATAATCGAAATTGGACATTTCCAGCACGAAACTGATAGTCACGACCATGCTGAGGAAAAAATATCCGAAGCTCCGGCAATTATGTTGATACCGCTGGTTGTCGTTGCGATAGCATTAGTTGTGATCGGGTTGTACACGAATGACATTGTAACAAATGTAATCCAGCATGCTGTGCCTGTGTTGTAAAACACAGTAGCGTAGGCGTCTCTGCCTGCCTAGTTCGTTGAAGAGTATTTCACACGCACAGAGGCGTGTGCTACTGAAGATTTCACAAGTCGGGTTCTAAACCCGGCAAAATTGATAAGGAAGCAAAACAGAGCATAAATGGAATCAGTAACGTCCATAAAACCATTACTGGCAATCCTGACATCTATAATTGTAGTTGTCCCGATATTGCTCTCTCGAAAACACCCTAACGTCCGGGAGGGATGGTCGTTCCTGGCTGGTTTCGTAAAGCTTGCAATCGTCGGCTCGATGGTCCCACTGGTTCTCAAGGGAACGGTCATTGAGTACACCATGATCGAAGTCGTCGCTGGGGTCGCCCTCAAGTTCCGGGTCGACGCAATGGGATTGCTCTTTGCACTGGTTTCTTCGACCTTGTGGATAGTAACGACCGGATACTCCATCGGCTATATGCGCGGTTTGAAAGAGCACAGCCAGACGAGGTATTATTGCTTTTTTGCACTCGCTCTTTCAGGGACAATTGGCGTTGCATTCGCAGCCAACCTGTTCACATTGTATCTGTTCTATGAAATTTTATCGTTGGCTACTTTCCCGCTAGTCACACATCATCAGGACGCTGAAGCCCGAGCTTCGGGCAGAAAGTATCTGACGTTTATCCTCGGATCGTCAATAGGGCTTGTACTCCCAGCAATGTTGATCATATACAACATTACAGGAACCCTCGAGTTTTCTAATTCCGGGATACTATCGGCAGGAATGTCCAAAGGCTTAATGTCAGTGCTGTTCTTCATGTTCATCTTTGGATTTGCAAAAGCAGCTGTAATGCCCTTCCACCCGTGGCTGCCGGCTGCGATGGTTGCGCCGACCCCAGTGAGTTCACTTTTGCACGCTGTGGCCGTTGTCAAAGTCGGTGTTTTTTCGATCTTCAGAGTCGTGACGGGTATATTCGGAATTGACAACCTGCGAATGTTCGAGCTTGGAACTGCTCTGTGCTGGGTTGCAGCATTTACTATTTTAGCAGGATCTCTCGTTGCATTATCGCAGGACAGCTTGAAACGGAGGCTAGCATTCTCGACTATTGGACAGTTGTCATACATTGTCCTCGGTGCAGCTCTGCTCTCAAAACAAGGAATGACCGGGGGAATGCTGCACATCCTGATGCATGCATTCGGCAAGATCACTCTGTTCTTCTGCGCGGGTGCAATTTTTGTAGCAACAGGTCATAAATACCTGAGCCAGATGGTCGGAATCGGCAGACGGATGCCGGTAACTATGACAGCGTTCTTTATCGGATCCTTGAGCGTGATAGGATTCCCACCAACCGGTGGATTCCTGAGCAAGTGGTATCTGCTTCTCGGAACGCTCGAAGCAGATCAACCTCTGATGATGTTTATATTGCTGTCGAGTACATTGCTGAATGCGGCTTATTTCCTGCCGATAGCATACAAAGCGTTTTTCTGCTCGGATGAGGAAGCACAGTTTGAACAAAAGATTGATGAAGCTCCAATCTGGTGTGTAGCACCACTGGTATTCACTGCAACAGTTTCTGTCGGGCTGTTTTTCTTCCCGCAACCGTTTTTGGATTTGGCGAAGTTGGCAGTACAGGGATTCACGGGGGGTTAGATTTACACATTGACGTTTGTCGGAATCTTTTTCCGACAAAATGATATTAAATTTGGATTCGGCGGAAAGTTGATTCCGCCCAACGAAAAGGTCAGATGGAACAGGAAGAAAAATACGAAGTTCGACACGAAGCAGTACCCGGCTATCGTCCGGTATTCTGGGTAATACTCACGATTGCCGCGGTGTATCTCGTGTTGACTTTTGTGATGTAGTAGCGTAGGCGTCCCTGCCTGCGTGGATTGGTGAGATTCACACGCACGGAGGCGTGTGCTACTGTTTTGTTGGTCGGAATCTGATTCCGACAAAATGTGGTTTTATTAAAACTTGGCGGAATAAGATTCCGCCCTACGATGTGTACAAGAAACACGCAAGCAGACAAACAAGGACTAAAAAGGTAGATGAAAGAACTGAAAATATTCGATAACCCGCGCAACGTGAAAATACTGCTGATAGTATTTTTTTCTTGCCTGGCAATACTGCTGGTTACCGACATTTTTATCGATAAACACGGGGATTTTCCGTGGGAAGACAAGTTCGCCTTTTTCTGCGCTTACGGTTTTATCTCTTGTGTGGTTCTTGTGTTTGTAGCCGTTGGATTGCGTTGGCTCGTCAAAAGGGAAGAAGATTATTATGACGAGTAGTTTCCCACCAGCAATGATCTTTATCTTAGGTGCTTTATTAATCCCGCTACTGAAAGGGAAGATAAAGTCACTTTTTATCCTATTGCTCCCGCTAGTAACTTTTTACATCATAATCAACCTGCCACACGGAAACTCCGGCACATTCGACGTTGGCGGATTTACCGTCATTCTGAACCGAGTCGATAAACTCAGTCTGCTCTTCGGTTACATTTTCGCAATTGTCACTTTCATTGGCTCATTATACGCCTTCCATGTCAAAGAAGATGTTCAACACATCTCCGCCCTGATATACGCCGGTGGAGCTCTGGGTGTAACTTTCGCAGGTGATGTATTCTCCCTCTATATCTTCTGGGAGATTATGACGGTTGCATCGACCTTCCTGATTCTGGCTCGAAAGACTAAGAAATCAAGTGCCGCCGCTTATAGATATGTCCTTGTCCACATTGTCGGTGGGTTGTGTCTGCTGGCTGGAATCCTGCTCTACGTTCACGAACGCGGGACCATCGAATTCGCATTTATCGGGCTGAAAGGTCTATCCGCATGGCTGATTTTCATCGGCATCGCTATTAACGCTGCCGTTCCTCCAATGCACGCCTGGCTACAGGACGCTTATCCGGAAGCAACGGTAACCGGAATCATTTTCCTAAGTGCTCTGACAACGAAGAGTGCAATTTACCTGATGGCAAGAACCTTCCCCGGAGCAGAGCTGCTGATTTACGTCGGTGCGGCAATGACTGCATTCCCGATTTTCTTCGCCATGATCGAAAACGACCAGCGACGTGTCCTGTGTTACAGTATGATCAACCAGATTGGTTTCATGCTGGTCGGGATAGGAATAGGCACGGATCTCTCTCTCAACGGTACAGTCGCTCATGCATTCACCGACATTCTCTTTAAAGCACTGCTGTTCATGTCGGTCGGCGCAGTAATCCACCGAACAGGCAAGAGCAAATGTACCGAGCTCGGCGGTTTATACAAAACCATGCCGATCACAACCGCGTTCTGTATTATCGGAGCAGCCTCGATCTCTGCGTTCCCATTGTTCAGTGGCTTCGTGAGTAAATCGATGATAGTGAGTGCTGTGGGACATCACAAATTAGTAATAGTATGGCTGATATTGCAGTTTGCTTCGGCTGGTGTGTTGCATCATGCAGGTATCAAGATCCCGTTCTTCACCTTCTTTGGTCACGATTCGGGACTCAGACCAAAAGAAGCACCGTGGAATATGTTAGTGGCGATGGGAATCGCAGCATTCGGATGTATTTTCATCGGTTGTTTCCCCGGCGTATTGTACAACCTCCTGCCCTGGGCAGTTGACTACGTACCCTACACCCCCGCACATATCGTGGGGCAGTTGCAATTGCTGATGTTTGCCATTCTCGCGTTCACCTTGCTGACCCTGTCAGGATTGTATCCGCCGGACATCCGCACCATAAACCTCGATACCGATTGGTTCTACCGCAAAGGAGCCAGAGTCTTCTACAAAGTCACAGACTGGGGTTTCAACAATTTCAACACAGTTGCAGACAGAATCTTCATCGGCGGCATAACCAGAAGGGTAAACATCTTCGCCCAAGCCGGCATAGCCAACGCGATCAACATAGGCATCACCCCGGTATTAGTAGTATCCGGTTTCAATAAAGAATCCCGAGATTCAATCAGGAAAGTAATAAAACGAGCCTTAAGCTACAGCATTTACCCCGTAGGCCTGATCACAATCCCGGTTGTCATCTATCTGTGTTTAATGTTCCTACTGTAACCGTAGTTCTTGCCTCGAGCCGTAGGGCATGCCCTTCTCCTCAATTACAATTCAAATTAAGTGAGGGCATGGATTATAAAACTGTATCCCTACAATCCCAAAAAAAATCCCTTACGGTGTGAAACTCCGAGTGTGGCCCGGCAATTGGGACAAAAATAAACAACTCTTCTGCTGCCCATGATATCTTTATTCAGATCCCGGGCAAATATTTTGTCAATATCTTTTTTACAATGCGGACAAACCGGTAACAGGTCGTCGCGATCTTCTACATTTAAAGCCATCGTTTTTCCTTGAATATTGATTTTTTGGAATATCCAAACGTTTCTTGAGTGAATCTATCTGATTGTAATATAATTCTGTAAAGAAAACAAGTAATTTAATGATTGTGTTGGTGATGCTCCTTATTACCTCATGATGTGGGTCGGGATCTAATCCCAACGAAAACTCTGACGACAACTCTTGTTTCGCGCGGTACGACCACGTCACCAACTTCCTCATCTGCCTTTATGATATATGCGACTCTAATGTTGTTAATATACAACATTTCTCTGCAAAAGTCAAGTCTCATCACATAGCACATGCCAGAACAGGGATAGCGAGATTTATCGTCACTTCGTCACCCTTTTGGC
>JABGPL010000076.1 GCA_018644935.1 Calditrichota bacterium
ATGCTGGAGTCGACAGTATTTATGCTTCCGTAATGAATTTACATAATACTGTCCATAGTAACATAGTCCGCGTTAATGTTCTACCTAAACCTCCAGCTCGTTTGCGTTTGCACGCTGATCCTGAAGAATTGAATGTAAATGATCCGAATGCAATGTCGCTGATTTCTGCGACAGTACTTGATGAGGATGGTTACCCAATCAAAATCGGAACCCGGGTTGACTTCGAGACAACTATGGGACATATCGGAGAAACATCATATACAATAGAAACCGGTGAAGCATTTGTGTTCTATTATCCGAGTATGTTTGCGGGAGAGGCGGTTTTAACTGCTACTGTAGAAACTGCGGATGGTTCAGTCACCGATTCAACATCAGTAACCTTAACTCCTGGAAATCCAAATTCTATTGAATTGTCCTGCGACCCATTATTTTCACATGTACGAGGTACCTGCGGATGTGGAGCTGCAACTCTGAGAGCTACAGTACGAGATGCCAATGGTAATCTGGTATTAGAACCAACACCTGTTGTATTTGAAATGATAAACGAACCTAATATTCCGGCGGGATGTACAATCGGAAATGAATTTGACCAGAGTTTTGTTTCCTATACAAGAAGAGGTGTAGCGATTGCTACCTTGAATCCTGGGACCCAAATAGGCGGAAAACTCATTCGAGCATACGCATGGCGCGATTCAGCAGCACGACCGGACGATAGAGTTACTAATACGTTCTCAAGTTTTGCTATTATCAGTGGGCCTCCTTTCCAGCTGGATATTGGTGTTGACAACGATGGTGAAGATGTCGGTGGAGGTGCCTGGGCTCTCGAAGTGTCAGCTCGGGTCTGGGATATACATCGCAATCCAGTTGCAGATCGAATTCCGGTTGTTTTCACAGTTGAACCTCAAATCGCAAATATCTCAGCAGGTTGGACTGGAAATGAGAACTCAAATGGAGAATCTGTCCCCGGTCTTGCCTTTGCAACACTTATCTACAACAGCATCAACAGCTTTGAAGAAATAGAAATCACGGGAGAGATGCAAACTGAACGAGGTATGATACAGGGCAGTTGGGAGTTTTTTCTTCCGGTCCAGGATGGAGTTCTGACGCTCGAAGAACCTGATGGAGATTTTATTTTCGACGATGAAGATGAGATATTAGAGGCACAATTTATTTCCAGATTAATAGATGGTCATCAAATCCGGATCGAGGATGCACCATTTGTATTTATGTCAGACTTAGGCGAGTTTGATCCCGAACAACCCGGTATGTGGAGAGCATCTCAAGAGGATATATTTTTTAACCCGGAAATTAATGAGCAGGTCGTGATTTTCAGAGTTCGCGTTGATGAAACTGACATTGTTTCAGAGCCTATGGAGGTTGTGGTTAGGCGGCGGTAGGTCGTAAAAAGTAGGTTGGGCATTCCTGCCCGACCATCCGCCAAAGGCGGATTCAGGATGGTTGGGAATGTGGAAAATGCTTTTTCACGATAGGATTGAATTCCCGCTTAGCGGGAATGACAAGCAGGAATGCTTGTCCCACCAGATTAATTGGTAGATCAAACATTCCTGCTTGACTATCCGCCAAAGGCGGATTCAGATGTTTTTTGAAATTGAAGGATGTTTTTTTTGCAAGATCATAATCGAAGTACACATATACCTTATTAGGGAGTAATGATGTTACGCATTACGATTTTTCTTTTAACAATTAGCTTACTATTGTTCTCGTGTTCCGATGACTTTAGTCCGTCAGAACCTGAACCGGAACATTTTTCAATCAGGATCAACGAACTGCCGAGAAGTATTAAAGGCATCGTCGGCACAACTCAGGAGACCTCTTTTTATGTTGCTCTTTACAATGAGGACTACACTGTAGCTGAGGATGAAGAAATAACCATTACCGATGCATCCGGGATCGGTCAGGTTACACCTGAAGAAGCAGTTACCAATGAAGCAGGGGAAGTTTCTGCGACATATCAGGTTGTAATACCGGCAGAGGAAACAACTGCAAGAATTCGAGTTTCCGTAAATAACCAGACTGAATCTGATGGAATGTACCTTATCCCCATCCGACGTCCCGAAACAATTCGTTTTGAGGCAATTCCGCAACCTTTTAAAGTTGATCTTAATACAGAAGCAGTCATTCCTGTTACAGCTATTGTAATCGATGCAGGTGGAAATGCTGTTGAGGAAGTAAATGTTAATTTCAGACTGGAATCTGTTGGAAATCAGGACGCATTTGGCTCTGTCATATCCTCTGTTGCCACCAACAATTCCGGCACAGCTACAACTACATTCAGGTCATTCAATCAGTATGGATATGTCCAGTTAGTTGCACGTATTGACGAACCGGGTTTTAATGAAGAAGTTATCGGGAGTTTACGGTTTGAGATTCGGCCGCTATATGTCCCAAATTCAATTTTTATACAACTGACAAATGATGAGTTCAAAATCTCACAGATGTCTCCCCGAGACACCACTTACACTTCCATCATTAAAACCATTGTTACCGATGAGAATGGTGTTGCAATCCCAGAAATTCCGTTACTGCTTAACACAACTCACGGTAGGATAATCGACAACGTGCTGAATTTTAATCCGGAGTTTGATATGGAGGGTAATGATCCATTTCAAATTACAATTACCGGATACAATCCGGATAGGCACGTGGATGGTAGTGCAGAAATTTTCGTCAACTACCTCGACGACCTGCCATCTCTCACTCTTGGCTCAGATAGACTATTAACTGAAGCAGATGGCCCCGGAGGCAGCCATGCGAACTTGCATGTAACACTCGCTACACCACAGGGAACGCCGGTTGAAGGTGTTGAAATCACTATTAGAGGGACAGAAGACATATGTGTAATCCAGTCTCCGGTTGTTACAGATTCAATGGGTAGTGCAACTGCTGTTTTTGATGATATTGGAAATCCCGGATTGGTTGCAATCACAGCTGAATCCAAGTACGGAGTTTCAGAGAGCATAAATATTGAAATCGGAGAGTATTTCTCGCATGTAGAACGAATCAGCTTAGGTTTAGAAAACAACAGGATGAGGGCAAATTCAAATGATTCCACTCTTGTTACTGCTATTTGTTCTCTTGTTGATGGTTTCCCGGCAAGAAGAGGAACTACTGTAAATTTCAGAGCAATCTATGGAAGTTTTACCGATCAAACAGTTCCAATTAATAGAGCCGACGGAATTGCCGAAACCTTTTACATTGCAGGAAATCAGGTCCGTACCGATATAGTTGAGGCTTTCGTAGTTGAAGAAGAAGATACAGTTTTCAGTAATCGTGTCGAAGTAATCCTACGGTCAGGTCCACCAAGTATCATAGTTGTACATTCCTCACCAAACGAGTTATTGACAAATGACCCAACCGCTCATGCGACAATAACCGCAACCGTAATGGACACAAGTAGTAATCCCGTTAGAGCGGGAACTTTTGTTACGTTTTCCTCCACTCTTGGAACCATTGGTCAATCAGCCGAAACTGATTTAAATGGAGATGCGGTTGTACTATTGAATCCAGGGGGGCAATCAGGACTTGCTGTAATCACAGCATCAGTTGATGGTGATCGTGGTCAGATAACTGCTCAGGCAACTGTGAATTTTATTGCAGGAACCCCGGAGTTTATCGAGTTGACCCATGAGGAATCAGGTGGAGATGGCAGGGGTGGCATTCATAGTGTGTTTATGAGAGCAACTGTCCGCGATATGAATGGCAATCTCATAATGGTACCAACTCCGGTCGTTTTCGAAATGGTAAATGAACCTAATCCTCCAGAGGGAACCTCAATTGCAGGCGCGGTTGATGGAAAATTTGTTTCAACAACCTCGGGTGGAGTTGCAGTTGCCACTCTAAACCCTGGCACACTAACTGGTCCAAAACTAATTAGAGCATATACATGGCGAGATTCAGCGGCTCGACCGGATGATTTTGTATCAACTGTATACAATGGATTTGCTGTGCTAAACGGTCCGCCTACTCAAATAGAGATAAGCGTCAGTAACAATGGCATTGATGCCGGAGGTGGTGCATGGGCTATCGAGGTTTCTGCTCGAGTGTGGGATGAAAATCGAAATCCTGTAGACGACAGAATTCCAGTTGTATTCACAGTTGAACCTGAAATTGCCAACATTGAGGCAGGGTGGACTGGCAATATCAACAGAAACGGAGAATCTTTTTCAGGTCTCGCATTTGCGGCTCTTGTGTACAATAGCGTTAGCAGTCTTGAAGAAATCACAATTTCGGCCGTAGTTCAGTCAGAAAATGGTCGATTGGAAAATCATATTGAGCACATTCTTCCCGTACTGGAAGGAGTAGTATCTATACATGAAGCTGGTGGTGATTTCATTTTTGACGATGAAGACGAAGTTCTTGAAGCTCAATTCACGGCATTCCTGTTTGACGGTCACGAGATAAGAATCGAAAACGCAACTTTTACTTACACAGCAGATTTTGGTGAGTTCGATCCCGAACAACCCGGAAATTGGTCAGCGTCAATGGATGATGTTTTCTTCGATCCAGATATAAATGAACAGGTCGTTAGATTCCGAGTCAGGGTTGATGGAACGGATATTGTCTCAGAGCCTCTAGAGGTTGTGGTGAGGAGGCGGTAACGTCGTCAGCTTGCTAAACAGTAGGTTGGACATTCCTGTCCGACTATCCGCCAAAGGCGGATTCCACACCTTGTTGGAATTGAGGATGTTTTTCAATAGTTGAGATGTTTCCCACTTCGCGGAAAGGACAGGCAGGAATGCCTATCCTACTGGTATTGCAACTTGAAATCGTATCCCGCTTTGCGGGATTGACAAACAGAAATGCCTGTCCAACTGAATGTAATCGATGTACCAAATATACATTTTCAGGGAGTAGTGATGTTACGTATTTGGATTGTTCTTTTAACCATTAGTTTGCTATTGCTCTCATGTTCAGATGAATCAAACCCATCCGAGCCGATACATGAACATTTTAAAATCAGCATTAATCAACTGCCAGGCAGTATTTCCGGGATAGTTGGCACAACTCAGGAGAGGTCTTTTTATGTTGATCTCAAGCGTGACGATGACACCGTTGTTGAAAATGAAGAAATAACACTAATAGATGCTTCAGAAATTGGTCAGATGACACCTGAAAAAGCCGTTACCACCGAAACAGGAGAAGTAGCTGCAACTTATTCAGTTGTAATGCCAGCTGAGGAAACAACTTCAAGAATTCGAGTCACAGCAAATAATCAGTCTGCTTCAGAAAGAGTTACCCTCCACCCTATCAGGCGACCGGCTACAATTCGCTTTGAGATGGACAGACGATATTTCGCGGTTGGAGTTGATACCATTGCCGACGTACCAATCGTAGCAATTGTTTCTGATTCAGGTGGAACTGTCATCCCCGGGGTTCATGTCGCTTTCAGTCTTGAAAGTGATGGCAATCATGAAGTCTTCGGTTCTGTTACAAATTCCTGTGTAACAGACAGTCTTGGCAGGGCAATCACAAATTTTCGCAGTTTCAACCAATATGGTGGCGTTCTTGTCCTTGCACAGGTGGAGGAATCCGGATTTGAAGAGAACATTTCCTGTAGTTCTACGTTACAGATTCGCTCGAAATTCGCCGCACATTACATTTATCTTCATGCATCACCGGATGAATTCAACATCTCACAAATATCACCACGAAATACGACCTGCATATCAACAATAATGGTAGTTGTTACAGACTCTACTGGTGTTGGTATACCTCTTGGTCCGAATTTTCAACTTTCAACAACTCATGGATTGATAGTTGATGGAATGTTATACTTCAACCCGGAAACTGATATGGAGGGTACAGAATCTTTTACGATTACACTCACCGGACATATCCCGGGTATTCCTGAAGATGGAAGAACTGAAGTTCAGGTCAACTTCCTCGATGACCTGCCAACACTCACACTCGGATCAGACCGATATATCATCGCGGCAGATGGTCCCGGAGGCAGTCAGGCGAACTTGCATGTAACACTTGCAACACCACAGGGAATGCCTGTTGAAGGTGTTGAAATCACTTTTAGAGGAACAGAAAACCGATGTGTAATCCAGTCTCCGGTTCTTACAGATTCCTTGGGTAGTGCAACTGCTGTTTTTGACGATATTGGACGTCCCGGATTGGTTGTAATCTCGGCTGAGTCTAAGTACGGAGTATCTGATAGCATTGATATTGAAATCGGGGAGTATTTCTCGCGTGTAGGGCGAATCAGTTTAGACTTAGAGAACATCAGGATGCGTGCCAATTCTGGGGACTCCACCCATGTTACCGCGGTTTGTTCACTTGTTGATGGTTTCCCGGCAAGACAAGGAACAATTGTAAACTTCAGAGCAAACTATGGAAGTTTTCCCGATCAAACAGTACCAATTAATAGAGATGACGGAATCGCCGAAACCTTCTATATTGCAGGAAATCAGGTCCGAACCGATATTGTTGAGGCTTTTGTAGTTGAAGAAGAAGATACCGTTTTCAGTAATAGCGTCGAAGTAATCCTTCAGTCAGGTCCACCAGCTAGAATTGTTATACATGCATCTCCAAATGTATTACATACCAATGATCCCGGGGCGTACGCAGTAATCACTTCAACAGTGTTGGACACCTCAGGGAATCCTGTCAGAGAAGGACCTCATGTTCAGTATGAGACCACGTTGGGGACAATAAGAGATGGGGCAAGGTTGTATCCGGACGGGCAAGTTGGCTTAGCTATTGTAACAGGATTTGTTGAAACTCCCAATGGCAGGATTAGTGATCAAACAACTGTGAATTTTGTTGCTGAAACACCTAATTCGATTGAATTGGTCTCGAACGTACAATTTGCTAACTACACCGGGCACCCTCACCCCGCCGTTGTCTTAACGGCTACCGTGCGTGACATTGATGGTAGACTGATAACTGTTCCGACTCCTGTTTTATTTGAAATATTGAATGAACCGGAACCACCAGGTGGATGTTCGTTTGGTCATGGTGTTGATCAGAGTTTTGTTTCTTACACAGGCGCAGGAAGGGCTCGGGCAACATTGAATATCGGTTGGGAAATTGGAGGAAAAGTTCTCCGTGCTACAACCTGGCGCGATTCTGCCGCGAGACCAAATAGTACTATATCAATAACTTATGCCGGGTTTGCGGTTGTTGGTGGACCACCATTTCAATTAGAGATCAGTGTAAACAACCGTGGTATTGACGCTGGTGGTGGGGCATGGGAGCTTGAGGTCTCCGCAAGGATTTGGGATATTCATCGAAATCCAGTTCAAGACAGGATTCCGGTCGTATTCACGGTTGAACCTGAAATTGCAAGCATCGAGGCTGGTTGGACTGGAAACGAGAACCGAGCCGGAGCAACCGTTCCAGGTCTTGCCTTCGTCCCAATTGTTTACAACAGCATCAGCAGCCTCGAGGAAGTAACAATTTCAGCAGTTGTTCAAACAGAGCGTGGTAGGATCACTCACTCTATTGATCATACCCTGCCAATTCAGGGCGGAATTGTTATTCTCGAAGAAGCAGGTGGTGATTTCATTTTTGACAATGATGAAGAAGTTATTGAAGCTCAATTCACGCCATTGTTGTTCGATGGTCACCAGATAAGAATCGAAAACGCAACATATACTTTTATAGCAGATTTTGGTGAATTCGACCCCGAGCAACCCGGAAATTGGTCAGCTTCAATGGATGATATTTTCTTCGATCCTGATACCAATGAACAGCAAGTAAGATTCATTGTCAGGGTCAATGGAACAGATATTGTTTCAGAACCTGTTGATATTATGGTTAGGAGACGCTAAATACTTGAAAATTAGTGATAATTTTGATATTTTAATTAGTAATGATTCTTAGAAGCTGGCATGGAAAATGTCAGCGTGTCCTGAAAACAGTTGCAGTAGGTTGGGCATTCCTGACCTGAGGTGGTGGGTCAAACATTCCTGTTTGACTATCCGCCAAAGGCGGATTCAGAAAGTTTGTGTAATTGAATGACTTCATAAGACAGGTATTTCGTTGCGCTTGATCAACAACCAGGAACGATTGTTCTACCAAAAAAGTTTAAAACACTAGATTAACAGAAAAAGAATGCCATGATAAAGAAACTCTTAATAATGCTCCTGATCTTTGCTGCACTCCCTGGGTGTAAAAAAGACTCTACAGAAGATAACCCGATAATTCCCGATGTTTCATACCGTGTAGTCATCGGTGACATACAGGAAACTTTGGTTGGAATCGAGGGCTCACCTCAGAGTGTTACATTTCAGTTAAATGTAACTACAGATGAAGGTCTGCTCGCCAGTGGTAAGACAATTGTTTTGACCGTATCACAAGGACCAGGTACCTTTGAAGCATCACAGGTGACAACAAACTCCTTTGGTCAGGCATCTGGAAAGTATCTAGTTGAAATGCCAACCGGTCAGACTTTAGTTACAATTGTTGGGCAAGTTGAGACATATTCCACAACTGCATCTTTCAGACTGATTGGATTGAGCAGACCAGCATCCCTTCAGCTTGAACCGGAGGATCAACAATTTGTGGTCGGTCGAGAGGATAATTTTGAGCTCCCTATTAAGGCAACGGTAAGAGACCGCGCCGGAAGACCGGTGCAGGGAATAAACCTCCATTTTGGATTGATGATAGATTCTTCAATTGTCGGGTCCAGAGTATTTGGGACCATGACTCAGGCGAATTCTTCCAATGCAAACGGAGAATCGATATCTATTTTCAAAGCAGACGGTGGATATGGAAAGCAGAAGATATTTTGCGAAGTTAATGCACCCGATGGATTCCTTAGTGAAATAAGAAACGAGACTGGCATTGCAGTTCTGCCTCTCGATGATCAGATTGGATTCTTCGTCATAAATACTGATCGGGATTTGTTGAACGTTTCCCCCGCTCAGCCTGAGACAGCCAGAGTTGATATCACAGTCCGGGATTTACAAAATCAAGCATTGGGAGGAATTAGACCTGATATCTCTGTGAATATTGGCGCTCTGCGAGGTACATCTCTGACAAATGAGAATGGTCGCGCTGAAATGCTTTATGTGGTTGACCACCTCGATATTCCTGATACGGCGACTGTTGCAATTATCAGAGGCTCAGTTCCAGGTACAAGCTGGGTATCACAAACTTCGATCACGTTGATTCCGGTGGCGGCTGGGAATCCAGAATTTGCATTTATGACAGACACTAATGTTATTACTGCAGATGGTGGGGTAACTTTCGCTAATTTAACCGCAGTAGTTCGGGCAGAGAGCCATGATCCTCTGCCGAATCAATTAGTAGAATTTTCTACCACCCATGGTGTAGCGCAATCCCCCGTAAGAACTGATGAAAACGGGTTAGCGCGAACTATTTTCACCGACGTCGGCAGCCCATCGGTTGATGAAGATGGGAATCCAGACTCTTCTGTTGTCACAGCAAGAGTTCGGTTATTGAATTTAGAGAGTAGTGTCCGCATTATGATCAGACCTTTTGATAATGTGGAGTCAATTTCTCTTCTACCCGAATCAAACACCATTTCCATTGGTGAAAATAGCACTATGCAAATCCGTGCTCGAATTCTAAAACCCAATAATGTGCCAGTTCAGGATGGATTTCCAGTCAATTTCACCTCCATAAGCGGGCGAATATCCCCACAGACCGTTTTAACAGAAACTGGTGATGCAATTGCAGAATATTCCCCTCCGTTGTTTATTGGTGTGGATACGCTTCAAGCATGGATCGTAGCCGATGGGGAAATTATGACTGCGGTGGCAGCTGTACAAATTACTCCTGGTATTCCCGGACGTATGACTTTGATTGCTGACCCTGAGGCAATTGTCACAGGTGATCCGGATGCTCTTTCAAACATAATAACTAATGTTTTTGATAACTATGGCAATCCGGTAAGTGCCGGAATCACAGTTTCATATACAACCACACGAGGTACTGTTCGCCCGACCGCAGTTACAGATGATGCTGGAATGGCAATATCTCGATTAACTCCGGGTGTTCAATCAGGCGTTGCTGTCGTTACCGCAAGTGTTCCGGCAGGTGAGGATGTTTACAGAGCTCAGGTAGCTGTTGAGTTTGTGCCGGGACCAATAAATTCTTTAGAACTAACTGTTAATCCGGGTACAATTTCTGTTCCGGAAGGTGGTGATGGAGAGTTAACAACTTTGAGAGCCACACTGCGTGATGGAAACGGTAATCTGTTCCCCGCACAGTCATTGGTTTTCTTTCAGGTGCTGGGAGATGCAATGCCACCACAGGGATGTGTTTTCTCAAATAATTCACAGAGAACCACTGCATTGTCGAACAATGGTGTTGCTGCTGTAACTCTTGAATCAGGGCAACTTGCGGGTGGGAAACGCTTAAGAGCTTATTCTTTCCGGGATCAGGCACAACAGGACACTATCTCTGACTATGGTCAGATAGTTGTCAGGTCGGGATTTCCATTCGATATAGATATGAGTTATTCAAGCGATGGCTGGGATTTAGGAGATAATAACTGGGGAATAAACGTTGCTGCGCTGGTCGCGGACAGATGGGGTAATCTTGCTCCGGATAATATTCAGCTACTATTTGAAGTTGAGCCGGAAATTGTCGAAATTTCGCAAGGATCAACCGGAAACCGAAATCATGATGGTGAATTCTTCCCTGGGATGGCATTTGCGACCTTGACCTATTCAAGCAGCAGGACTTTTGATACCGTTGAGATTATGACGACTGTTGAAACACAAGATGGAAGAATATCCGGAAATATGGATTTGTTAATGCCCCTGCAGAACGGGAGTATGACTGCTGATGCCAATGTCGCAAACTGGCGTTTTGAGGAGGGTCAGGAGAACGCGAGTATCGAGCTCTGGGCAACGCTCTATGATGGTCATGATGTGCCTATTGATCACGGACAGGTTGTGTTTTCGACTGATGTTGGTCATTTGAGGTGGTTCAATGTTGAAACGGAAGAGTACGAAGAGCTTAACAGGTCTCACGCTGTTCGCTTAACAGGTCTTAATGACCCTGAAAACGAAGAAGAACCGGGGAGAGCAACTATTTTCTTCCAGGCGGTTGCTGAGGAAATTTTTCAGGACCCGGAAGACGTGCAGCAACGAATATTTATAGATGTCCGTCTGGATAATTACGACGATATTCAAGTCGGTCCGTTAGAAATATTGTTCACGCGAGTGATTGACTAGAGAGAAATTAGAAGATGTTTTCAAGTGTTATGGTGTTGACGATGTTCCGTGCTAACGGTAGAACAAGCATTCCTGCTTGTTTCTCCCGTTAAAGCGGGAGTCCGTTAAAATGGTTCACGCTTTCGCGTGAATGTAAACAGGAATGTTTGACCTACTAAACGATTGAATAACCTTATCGCCTATAAAAAGCCGAAACATTATGGAAAATGATTTGAATTTCGGTTTGGTAGGTGACCATTAATATATATTATTGTTTTACTGAAAGTTGAGGAGAGAGCATCATGTGTAAGATAGTGTTTTGTACTTTAATGTTTTTCGTTTTATTTTCAATTGGATGTGATGATGACGATTCGGTCAGTTCGCCTGAAACCGAATCATATAGTATCACAATAACCGGTCTTCCTGAGACTCTGACTGCGCCGTTGGGATCAGAGCGGGAAATCAGCTTTGTAGTTGCGGTACATAGCTTCGCTGGCATTGCCCAATCAGGCATTGAGGTATCTTTGTCTGTTGTTGGAGATATCGGGGTCATTACACCTGTAAATTCGAATACCGATGATAGTGGCATGATCACCGCAATCCACACTGTGACGTTTACGTCCCGGAGTCAGACTATACGTTTACTCGCTACGATTAATGAGCAGACAGCATCGTCATCCTATACCCTGGTCGGAGTTAGTCCTCCCACAATGGTCACCCTAATCCCGGAAACAACCGAACTAATCGTTCCGACACGAAATAGTGGCAGAATCGAAATTGACGCGGTTGTAACTGATGCATCGGGTGTTACTGTGCCTGGAGTTAAAGTAGGATTTCAATTGTTACGCTTTGATGCTGATAATCCTGTTTTCGGATCAATATTTGGAAACACTTTTACAGATTCATCCGGGAGAGTAAGCGCTACTTTCAGGTCCGACCAGGGGTCTGGAACTGTGTTTGTTCAAGTATTTATTGATGAACCTGGATATGAAGAGATGGTGGATCAAGTTCCGCTTACGATTCGAATTCTCGAGGAGGAACCTCAATCTTTCCTTCTTGAAGCAACTCCTAACTCATTTACTAATATACATTCGGAATCAATGTTGGTATCACATATTTTGGTGATAGTAAAGGATCGCTTCAACAATGGCATCCCGAATTTGCGTGTTTTAATGACAACCGATATCGGGGCAATTTCTCAGCCCGAATTAACTGACAGAGATGGCAGGATTCAGGTTCAGCATATTTTGAGACCATCAGTAGATGCACAGGGTATGCAGGAAGATTTCACAGCAACAATTTCAGCAATGTTGTCAGAATTGGGCTGGATAGAAACAGTTGAAATTAACTATTCACCGGAAGAGATGGATCTCGGAAGTTTAATTTTAGCTACAGATCGACGTTTCATCTGGGCTGATGGTGCTGGTTTGTCCTATTCAAACCTCATAGCAACCCTAACTGACGCAGGCGGAGCAAGTTTAGATTATCAAGAGATAATATTTACAACATCCAATCAATACAGTGTTGTGCAATCTCCAAAAATGACAGATTCATTAGGCAGAGCAAGAACAATCTTTGATGATGTGGGACAGCCATCAGTTGATGAAAGAGGTATGCCTGATTCAGTAATTGTAACCGCCAAATATCTGCCCATGGGTTTAGAATCATCTGTTGCTATTATGATCAGAGAAAGAAACCCGGTAACAAGAATTGATCTAAATGCTCAGGCGCGACAACTCGTTGCCAGCAGTGGTGATTCGTCAATTGTCAGAGCACAATGTTATCTTGGGAATGGTACACCTGCTCAAGATGGAACCGAAGTGTTTTTTTACGCAGAATACGGACATTTTACTCAATCTGTCCTAAGAATTACCGGGGGTTCCGGGGGCGTAGAAACGTACTACGTTGCTGGAAACAGTGTTAGAACTGACACACTTGTGGCTTTTGTACAAACTCCTCTAGATACAACATATAGTAACGAAGCACTAATTGATCTTATTCCCGGTCCGCCAGATCATATGCGAATTGAAGCTTCTCCAGAGGAAATTCGAGTCGGAGGCGAAACCGTCACTATCGAAGCATGGGTATACGATATTCATGGCAATCCTGTTAGGCAAGGCACCTACGTGATGTTTAGCTCTTCTCTCGGTAGTATAGGACACAGTGCTGTAACAGATATAAACGGAAAAGTAACAGTGTTTTTAAATCCGGGAATGTCAGCAGGTGTCGCCACAATTACAGTTTCAACTGATTCTCCCAATGGACCCATTTCAGTTTCAACTACAGTGAGTTTTTTGAGTGGATATCCTCGGTCGATGAACATCTCTGCCAATCCGGATAGATTGCAACCAAGAGGGTCCGGAGGCATTGAAGCATCCAGCATAGATATATCCCTGTTTGATTCATTCGGTAATTTATTCTCCACGGATCATCCGGTTGTAGTTGAAATTATTGATTGTCCGGCACCTCCTGCAGGACCAACATTCGGAAATGATGAACAGATAATTGAAATAATCTCACGCGATGGCATAGCCCAAACAGTATTCAACTCAGGTGAGCGCATTTTATCAGCCATGATTGTAGCCTATGCACCGAGTGGAGAAGATGGAGGGGACACCGTTCGCGCTCATACATTTATTCAAATAGCCGGTGGCAGTCCGGTCGGGATGAATATTAATGTCGATGAAAATGGTTATAGTGCCGGTGGTGGTGCCTGGGAGGTTGACGTCGCTGTAAATGTCTGGGACGAATCTGAAAATCCGGTAGCAGATGGAATTACAATCAATTTTGAGCTTGAACCGGATATAGGTAACATCCAACCAGCAGTATCGGGTAATGAGAACCGACGCGGCGCATCCGAGCCTGGAATGGCACATTCTCGATTTATATACCAGAGTCTTCAAACTTTTGAAGAGACAACTATAACTGCAACAATACAAGACCCTGACGGAGACATAGTTGAAGAATTTGTTTTTATCCTGCCGTTACAGCAGGGTGAATTGATGTTGAATGTCGATCCTGCAAACTGGATGTTTAATCCGGAAAATGATCGGGCGGACATCCGGACCTGGGCGATTCTGCGAGATGGGCACGGAATTCAGATTAACAACGCTCCAATATTATTTACCTCTAACAGGGCAAGATTTTGGTGGAAAGACTTCAGCAATGACCGCTTCATTATGTTCTTCCCAGATCCTTCAAGAAAATTAACCGGGCAAGTAGACAGGCAAAACAATGAAGAACCAGGAACCGCAACTGTTTATCTGCGAGCTGAACTAGGAGATATCTTCCTTGATCCATTCTCTCTTGAAGTACAAGTGAGAATTGAAGCTGTGTTGGAAGGGTATGAGGATGTCGTTGCGCAGCCGCGTTTTGTAGAATTTACTCGACCGGCAAATTAGGTTTAAACCCTAACTACAAATGCACAAAGGAAAATAATTCTTACAACGAGTAGCGAAGCCATGCTTCGCGCGTCATATTCTCAAACAGCGCGAAAAGTGGTTTCGCAACTCTTATAATCCGATTGATCCGAATTTCAATCGTATTTAGTACCGGGATGAATTAAAAGAAAACCTAACATCAAACAAAGTAAGTTCTGGAGAGCATCATGCAAAAGATAGCACTCAGTGTACTGCTTCTAATGGCTTTGTTCACACTAAGCTGTGATAATGACGATTCAGTCAGCGCGACTGAAATCGAGTCTTTCAATATCCTCATCACCGGTCTTCCGGACGAGATAATCGCACCATATGGAAGTACGCGGGACATCGGATTTGTTGTTTCTGTTAAAGACGAAGATGGTTTACCGGCCTCAAGTGTGGAAGTTTCATTATCAGCAGACAATGATTATGGAAACGTTTCACCTGGGAACGCAGCCACCGATGAAAACGGTCTACTCCAGGTAATTCACACAGTTACCATTTCTTCCGCGCACCGTACTATCCGGTTAATCGCGTGGGCAGGTAATGATTCTGTTTCACACTCATACACTCTCATTGGTGAAAATCCTCCTGGGGTGGTTAGATTGATTCCAGAATTTACAGCGTTGGCCGTTCCTAGAGGTTTTAGTGCTGGAATTGAGCTTAATGCTATTGTCGCAGATTCTTCAGGCAGAGCGATGGAGGGAGTCAATGTTAGATTTCAACTGGCAAAATATAACGATGAAACACCGGTATTTGGGTCAATAATAAGTAACGGTTTAACAGATCAGGTTGGAAGAGCAAAAGCCACATTCAGCTCTGATCTTGGCTCGGGAACTGTGTTTGCACAGGTATTAATTGGTGAAGAAGATGTTCCCGATCTCAAAGTACAAACACCCCTCACCATTCGAGTCATCGAAGATGAAATCCATTTGTTCACGGTGAATGCAACTCCTGAAGACCATAAAAATGTTTATCAAGATGCAATGATTACAACGGAAATACTCGTAAACCTCCAAGATAGCGAACATATTGGTATTCCCAATCTACAGGTTAAAATGAATGCTGACATTGGTGTTTTATCCCGGCCAACGCTTACAGATCACAATGGAAACATCAGGGTATACCACAGGCTAATACCATCTGTTCATGTGCCTGATTTTAATGGTGATTTCACCGCGACTATTTCAGCGGAAATTCCCGATATGGACTGGATAGAGACCACATCTGTTCTAATCTCACCAGTTAGTCAGGAACAAAGCAAGCTGACGCTTGCTACTGATAAAAAGTTTATCTGGGCAGATGGGATAGGACTATCATTTGCCAATCTGACCGCTATGTTAACTGTTGGAAATAAAGGTATACCAAATGCCGAAATTGAGTTCACTACTTCCTTTCGGAGGAGTGTAGTTCAGTCGCCATCCGTAACAGATAGATTTGGAATTGCGAGAACAGTGTTTGATGATTTGGGGCATCGATCAGCAAATGGACGCGGGGAACCGGACTCAGTTTTAATAACCGCAATATACCCACCATACGGCTTACAGGCAACAACAAAGATTATGATTAAAGGATATAATCCCGTTCATCGTATAGCTCTAAATGTGGGAGCCGGAACTCTTGTAGCTGGCAGTGGAATTCGCACTCCTGTAAGAGCCCATGTTTATCTCTATGATGGCTCATTTGCTCCGATTGGTACTGAGGTTTTCTTCAGTTCTGTCTTCGGGCAGTTCGACAAGAATTCAGTACGGATTGAGGGCGATGAAGGAGTTGCTTTAACATCCTACATTGCTGGAAATCAAGTAGACACTGATACACTCTTCGCATATGTTGATGACAACATAAATGGCAGAGTATTCAGTAATAAAGAATTAATTGATCTGATACCGGGTTCGTCTGATAAAATACTTCACGAAAAAGATGTTTCAGGATTCAAGTCGGAGATGGGATTACCAATTCGAGATTGAATCGTAGAACTAGATGAATTCGTAATTAGCAAATCACTGTCAAAACAGCAAATCACCATACATCATTGATTTGTGATTTTGGAAAGTGAATAAAAATATAATAATTAAGTCTTACAGTCAGTCAAGGAGAGAGCATCATGCGTAAGATAATGTTTTTAGTGTTAACATTTTTCGTTTTATTTTCAATTGGTTGTGATGATGATGATTCAGTCAGTTCGCCTGATTCTGAAGCATATAATATCACAATAACTGGACTCCCTGATGTCTTAACTGCACCGTTAGGATCTGAGAGGGATATCTATTTTGTGGTTGCAGTTCACAGTAACGATGGCATAGCCCAACAGGGAATCGAAGTGTCATTGTCAGTAGTTGGAGACATCGGTACAGTTTCACCGCTAAAATCGATAACGGATGAAAGTGGTCTGATTACAGCTTCCCATGCGGTGACGATCACCTCACGCACTCAGACAATTCGATTACTCGCAACTGTGAATGACCAGACTGTGTCTACATCCTATACCCTACTCGGAGTTAATCCTCCAGCAGTGATAACTCTTATTCCAGAAACTAGTGAACTGATCGTACCATCTGGAACAAGTGGCAGAATCGCAATTGATGCCGTGGTAAAGGATGAATCAGGGGTTGCCGTTCCTGGAGTAAAGGTGAAATTTCAGCTGGCAGAGTTTAATGAGGAGTCACCTGTTTTTGGTTCCATATTCGGCAACTCTTTCACGGATTCCGCCGGGCGAGTTGCGGCTACTTTTAGAAGTGATCAGGGTTCAGGAAATGTCCTTGTACAGGTCAGATTGGATGAAATTGGATTCGAGGAAATGCAGGCTGAAGTAGCACTAACCGTTCGGATTCTCGAGGAAGAACCACAATCATTCACCATTGACGCTGTGCCGAACAGACATGTAAATGTTAATCCAGACTCACTGTTGACGTCCTTTATCAGTGTCACAATTAAAGACCGAGACAACAACGGTATCCCCAATCTTCGTGTTAGAATGAGCACTGATATAGGAACTTTAACACAACCGGCGTTGACAGACGCTGAGGGAATGATCAGAGTGTATCATGTGTTAAGACCATCTGTTGATGCTCAAGATATCGAAGGTGATTTTACCGCGACAATTTCTGCTGAATTAGATCAAATGGCGTGGATTCAAACAGCGACAATTTTCTATTCTCCCCAGAGCACAGAACCAGGTACTCTGACTCTGGTTACTGATCGTCGGTTCATATGGGCTGATGGCGCAGATTTGTCCTATGCAAACCTGACTGCTTTCCTGATGGATGCTGAAGGTAGTATTGTGGCAAATGAAGAAATTGTTTTTACATCTTCAAACAGATACAGTGTGGTTCAATCACCTATTGTAACAGATTCTCTTGGAAGGGCAAGAACAAGGTTCGATGACATCGGTCGTCCCTCCGTGAATGAAGAAGGAGAACCCGATTCTGTCACTGTTACTGCTAAATTTTTACCGATGGGTTTAGAATCATCAGTGAAAATAATGATTCGTGAAGCCAATCCTGTTACACGAATTGACCTGAATGCATCTGCGAGGCAACTTACTGCTGGTAGCGGAGATTCGACGGCTATACGAGCAACTTGCTACCTGAGCAATGGTGCTCCTGCTCCTGCCGGAACAATTGTGTTCTTTGATGCAATCTACGGAAGTTACGTTCGTGCTGTGGTTGCGGTATCAGGCAGTGCTGGAGCTGCAGAAACATACTACATCGCTGGTTATCAAGTAAGAACAGATACACTTATTGCCTATGTCCAAACTGAAACAGATACAGCTTACAGCAATGAGCAATTACTCGATCTGGTTTCTGGTCCACCTTCAATCATTGCTGTGCGAGCTTCCCCCAACCGAATACCTGTAGGTACAGAGGAGGCAGTAACAGTTACTGCGAGAGTTATGGATACCCGAAGCAATCCTGTTCGGCAGGGGACATTTGTGACATTTAGAACATCCCTTGGCACAATTGGACAATCTGCTGTTACCGACAATAGAGGAGATGCCGATGTGTTGTTAACCCCAGGAGTGATCGCTGGGATAGCGAGCGTTCGGGCAACCGTAGATGGCGGTGGTGGTCCCCTAACTTCTTCAACAGATGTTTATTTTGAAAGTGGTCCTCCGCGAACAATGAGCATTTTAGCTGATCCTGACAAATTGCAACCCCGAGGAGCAGGTGGTCGAGAGACATCAAACATAGAAATCAGATTAGAAGATTCTTTCGGGAATTTGTTGAATGGAGATCACCAGATAGTGGTTGAAATCCTTGATTGTCCTGCATCTCCGGAGGGACCAACCCTCGGGGTAGATGGTCAAATTGTGGAACTAACTTCACACGATGGCATTGCACAAACCGCCTTTAACTCAGGTGAGTCGATGTTATCAGCGTTGGTGCACGCATACACTTTCAGTGGTGAAGGCAGGATGGACACAATCCGCGCCTACACTACGATTCAAATTGCCGGTGGAGCTCCCTTTGCGATGGACATCAACGTAGATGAGAATGGATACGACGCCGGAGGTGGTGCATGGGAGGTTGAAGTTGCCGTTAACGTTTGGGACGAATCAGAAAGCCCGGTTGCAGATGGTGTTTCGATTAGTTTCGGACTAGATCCTGACGTAGGATTGATCCATCCCGCGGTTACAGGTAACGAGAACCGACGCGGAGATTCTGAACCCGGTATGGCGCACTCTCGTTTCATTTATCAGAGTCAGCAGACTTTTAACTCGACTGTCATTACAGCTACAATTCAAACACCTCGCGGAAACATCGTTGAAGAATTTGAGTTTACATTGCCTTTGCAGCAGGGGGAATTGATGTTGAATATCGATCCTGCAAACTGGATGTTCACCCCGGAAACCGATCAGGCGGACATCCGAGTATGGGCAATTCTACGTGATGGTCATGGTGTGCTGATAAACAACGCACCGATTCTGTTTACATCCAACCGGGCAAGGCTTTGGTGGAAAGACTTCAGTAATGATAGATACATAGAATTCTTCCCGAATCCAGCCAGAAAGCTCACTGGTGTCGAAGATAGGCAAAACGACGATGATCCCGGAACGGCAACAGTTTACCTGCGTGCCGAAGTTGAGGATATTTTCCTTGACCCATTTACGCTCGAACAACAGGTGAGAATTGAAGCTGTTTTGGAGGGGTATGAGGATGTTATTGCTCAGCCGCGATTTGTATTGTTTACACGCCCGGCAGGGTAGGCAAAAGACGAACCACAAAGGCAATAAGGTACGAAGAAAAGCGTCCTAAAGCGCTGGCAGACACCCCCGTCTGCCAGCCCTGTCATGTTTATTATTGGTACGGGAGGTTGTGTACCAACGCATATATGAAAAAGATTAGAGGAAAGGTGAGAAAATGCTAAGAATAATTGTTTATACGCTGCTCAGCTGTTTGATTTTTTGTATGGGCTGCAAAACTGACGATGGTCCTGTTACACCTGAACATCATGGATCGCTTATAATTTCGGCAGACAGAGATTACTTCCACGCAGATGGAGTGGGAAACCAATCCGCAACCATCACAGCTCTTCTCTTGGACGGTGAAGGAAATCCCCTGTCCGGGCAAGAAGTGAATTTCGTTTCATCCAGCGAGTTATTCACAATCCAATCTGTGGTAACTACCGATTCTCTGGGAAAGGCGATCTCCATTTTTGACGACACGGGATTTCCATCTAAGGATGATGACGGAAACCCGGCTGAAGTTATTATTACTGCTGAATACCATGTTTGGAATTTTGTAGAGGCAACCCGAGTAATGATCTGGGAGGTTGGTGAACTTGGAAGATTTGACTTTGAAATTGATGAAGAGGGTCACAGCATTGGTAATGGATTCTGGGAGCTGGATTTAACCTGTGATGTAAAGAATAGAAATGGTGATCCTTATATGGATGGCTATACAGTTGGCCTCGAATATCAATCCGATGGGGCAGGTTCACCAGGAGGGATATCCCTTGGACCTTTAGTGACGGGAAATTCTGACAGAAATGGTGAATCATCCGCTGGGATGGCATATACTACCCTTACCTACCACAGTCATGCTTCTCTCCAGTCGATATGGCTAGTATATAATATTAGCCCTATTGGTCCTGAGGAACTTCAAGCTCGGGTTCTAATTACATTGCCTATACAGCAGGGAGCACTCACATTAAGTGTCGAATCAGCCGAGTGGTATTTCAATGAAATAGATACCCTTTGTAACATCCCCATACAAGCTGTGTTGGTCGATGGGCAGGATTACCCCGTTAACAATGTGCCTGTAATGTTCAGTGCAGATAATCCATTTTTATACTGGAAAGATAATTCAAACTCTTATATCCCAATTAATCCGGAGAAAACAGGACGGAGAACGGGAGATTATGATGGTTGGGAACGTGTCGAAGATGGTGTTTTGAAGATCTACCTGCGAGGCGAAGAACAGGATTTTTTCCGAGATTCGCTTGAGAATGAAATTCAGGTGGAGATTAATGCGTGGATTGTCGGATATGAGGATGTAGTTGCAGATCCTGTGAGTGTGATGTTTAGAAGGTGAAAGCCGTATGTCAGTAGGTCAAACATTCCTGTTTGACAATCCGCCAAAAGCGGATACTGATGATTGATGAATTAGATGTGTTTTTACACGGTGAGAACGTTCCCGCTTTGCGGGAATAACAAGCAGGAATGCTTGTCCCACCGTTTTTTGATTGATAACTATGTTAGACAGAGAGAGCATCATGAAAAGATTGGGTTTAATTATTGTCACCTGCTGTACCGTTTTCTTATTGGGTTGTGAAGATAAATCGGAGCAAACGCATGGTATTCCGTGGGAGCGAGATATTGTTACTTCGATTTATGTAAGAGTATCAACAAACGAACTTACCGCTCCGGCAGGTGTAGTGCGTGCCGTAGGGGTAACAGCAATTGCCGTTAACGCTGCTGGAGTTGGCAAACCGGACGTGGAGTTGTCGCTGTCAGTTC
>JABGPL010000077.1 GCA_018644935.1 Calditrichota bacterium
CGGCGGTTTTTTTGTTTTATCGCGCTGTGCGGCGCTTATGCCATAAATGTGTACCCCTGTACGACAAAGCGCAAGGTGGCCTAAGATATGAATCGGCGTAACTAAGGCGTATGAGGTCGAATGGAGACAGGTCAAGTTGGAGTGTGGCTAACTGAAAAGTAGCTGATATGGTGTGCTGTTTCGCTAAAAATGTGTACTTATTTCTGAGACATTGACAAATCGACTGATATTTAATGAACGGTGATGGGCAGGATATTCAAAGTAATAATAATTCAAGTTTCGGATATTTTGAATTCTCATTTGCTTTTGAAGTTAATATTAGATAGTTTGATAAATATCTAATTATCTAAAGGATGAAGTAATGAGCACCGAGTCCTTGTTTAAAGCACTGGCTGATCCAAACCGCAGGAAAATTTTGCGGTTGCTTAAGAAAACGTCGTTGAGCGCTGGAGAAATAGCGGATCATTTTACCATCACCCGCGCGTCAATGTCGCATCATTTCAACGTTCTGAAATCTGCCGATTTGATCCGATCCAACCGCCATGGCCAGAACATTGTTTATTCACTGAATGTCAGTGTTTTCGAAGATTTAGCCGCGATAATGTTTGACCTGTTCAAACCGAGCTTGAAGGGAGAAAATTCAAATGAAGATTGATGCATTCGACAGAATCAGCATGTTGCTGATATTTCTTGCAGTGGGTGTTACCGTTGTGTTTTACAATCAAATGCCCGACCCGGTTCCGACTCACTTCAGCATTGACGGCACGCCGGATGGATTCACAGCCAAACCTTGGGGTGCGTATCTTTTGGTTTTGACAATGCTGGGAACGCTGGCGTTATTCTGGTTGATTCCAGTGATCTCGCCGAAAGGCTTCAGGGTCGATAAATTCCGCCGCGCTTATGGTATTATCAAGCTGACTCTGATGGTATTCATGTTTTTGATTAACCTTGTCGTAATTTTTCGCAGTATCTCGGCCAATTTGCCCATCGACCGCATAATGCCAGGTTTGGTCGGGTTATTCTTTATGGTGTTAGGGAATTTTCTCGGAAAGGTTACCAAGAATTTTTTCATTGGCATCCGTACGCCGTGGACACTTGCCAGTGAAGAGGTCTGGCAGAAGACGCATCGACTGGGTGGCTACACCTTCTTTTTCGGAGGAGCGTTGATGATAATCGGGAGCTTGCTAAATCTCGGCGGAGCGTGGCTGATGGCGGTCATCATCGGCGCGGCAGGAATTCCGGTGTTGTACTCCCTAATGATTTACAACAAGGTTGAGGGATTTAAGAGCGAAAATGCTGACTAACGAGGTTGAATAGTCAGTTCGTAATCCGGGTTAAAGTCGAGGAAGTATTCGTGATACAATTGGATGATGTCAAAGGCGACGTCATTCTTGTGGCTGCCAGAATCCAGAGAGGCTTACAATATTCAAAACAACCCTATATGTCATTTAGATAATAAAATGGTCTGTGAATAATTAGGACAAAACAGATTGTGGAAAGTCTCCAGATTAGGCTATTTCTCTGGATTTCGGCGTTCGCTGGAATGACGAAAAGTCGCTTCTTGATAACTCAATAAGCGAAAATACTTTCAAGCACCGTCATAGCACTTTTTCATTACCAAATGTTGCTGAAGATGTTTTGGTTTTTAAGAAATTTAGTGCTGGACTGGGTTTTCTACCTAATCCGCTTTCAATATCGACATGAATGCTTCTTGAGGCAGATCGACATGCCCGATGCGTTTCATGCGCTTCTTACCTTCTTTTTGCTTCTCAAGCAATTTGCGTTTTCGGGTGATATCACCACCGTAACATTTTGCTGTTACGTTTTTGCGCATCGCACGGACGGTTGCCCGGGCGATAATTTGTGAGTTGATCGCTGCTTGTATGGCTACTTCAAACATCTGACGCGGTATGATCTTTGAGAGTTTATCTACTACTCGACGCCCCCAGGTGTATGCTTTGTCTTCATGAACAATCACAGACAATGCATCGACTTGCTCACCATTGATCAATATATCGAGACGGACAGTTTTGGTCGGTTCCCAGCTTGTGATCTCATAATCGAGGGAGGCATAGCCGCGTGACATTGATTTTAGTCTGTCGTAGAAATCGTATATAATCTCCGCGAGTGGGAGGCGGTAATGAAGAACTGCCCGCTCGGAGTCGAGGTATTCCGTGGTTTCGTAAACTCCGCGACGTTCAGTGGTAAGCTTCATTATGGCACCTATAAACTCAGGTGGTGTGACAATTTGAGCCTTTACAATCGGTTCTTCAATCCGGTTTATCATATGCAGCGGCGGAAGATTTGCCGGATTATCAACCATTGTTTCCTTGCCATCAGTAGCTAAAACCTTGTATTCAACGTTTGGGACTGTTGAGACGAGATTTAAATTGTACTCCCGTTCGAGTCGCTCTTGAACAATTTCAAGGTGAAGAAGCCCAAGAAAACCGCAACGGAATCCGAAACCCAATGCTGTAGAGGTTTCAGGCTCGAAGAAAAGAGATGCATCGTTTAGCTTTAAGCGGTTGATCGCGTCTCGCAGCTCCTCGTAATCACCAGCGTCAGCAGGGAACAACCCTGAAAATACCATTGGATGCGGAACGCGGTAGCCTGGAAGAGGATCTGCCAGCGGTTCCTTGATGTCCCCGATAGTGTCACCAACACGGGTTTCACTTACATCCTTACAGCCCGGAACGATGTAGCCAACTTCTCCCGCGACCAATTGGTCAGCTTTTATTCTGCCGAGACGCAGGTGTCCGACCTCATCAACGAGAAACTTGTTGCCTGTATGGTGAAAAAATATCTGCATACCGGGTTTCACAATACCACTGACGACTCGAATGTAGGCTATTGCACCGCGATAGTTGTCGAACAGTGAATCGAAAATTAAGGCTTGCAAAGGCTTGTCCCGATCCGGGGTTGGAGTTGGCACTAACTTTACGAGATTTTCAAGCAAGTCTTTTACACCGGTTCCATTTTTTGCACTCACTATCATGACTTCTTCAGGGGAGCAACCGATCAGATCAACTATTTGCTGAGTCATTTCAACGGGTCGTGCCGATTCCAGGTCAATTTTGTTTAGTACCGGAATTAGTACCAGATCATGTTCAATTGCCATATAAACATTGGCAATTGTCTGGGCTTCAATACCCTGTGTGGCATCTATAAGGACTATCGCCGCCTCACATGCTGCCAGTGAGCGGGAGACTTCATAGCTGAAATCAACGTGTCCTGGAGTGTCAATCAGGTTAAGTCGATAAGTTTCGCCATCGGAGTGATTATAATCCATCGCAACCGCCTGGGCCTTAATGGTTATCCCACGTTCGCGCTCGATGTCCATTGAGTCGAGAACCTGTGCTACTCTTCCGGAGTTATCAATGACTCCAGTCAGCTCCAGCATCCGATCAGCAAGTGTTGACTTTCCATGGTCAATGTGGGCAATAATGCAAAAATTACGTAATTTTTCAGGTTTGGGTGAAGCCATTTTTTTAGTCTCTGCGCACGAATGCAATGCCTTTGTTCACAACACCTGTAGCACGACCGGTCAATTCCCAACCGCCAAAAGGTGTGTTTTGAGATTTTGACAGCATTTTTGTGCCGTCAACCGTCCATTTTTCATCTGAATTGAAAATTGTCAGGTTTGCTATCGCTCCCACTTCGATTTTGGCAACAGGTAAGTTCAGAATTTTGCGGGGAGCATTGGAAAGAGCCTGGACAGCTCGAGAAAGTGTAATCTTTTTTGTTTTGACAAGCTTAGTAAGAACAACTCCAAGTGCAGTTTCTAAACCAATCATTCCGAACGGAGCGAGTATAAATTCTACCTCTTTCTCATCATGTGCATGAGGAGCGTGGTCGGTTGCAATAGCATCAATTGTTTCGTCTTTTAATCCTTCGATCAGGGCATCAATGTCGGCTTTAGTTCGCAGCGGAGGATTTACCTTATAATTACTATTATATCCTTCCAAAATTGTGCAATCGAGGGTAAGATGATGGGGTGTTGTTTCAGCAGTGACGTTTACCCCTCGAGCCTTGGCTTCGCGGACGAGTTGTACGGATTCCTTAGTAGAAAGATGTGCAATGTGAATTCTACCTCCTGTGTACTCAGCAAGCCTGATACAACGGTAAACATCAATATCCTCGGCTATTGAGGGCCAGCCAGGTAACCCGAGTGCGGTTGATACTGCGCCTTCATCCATTACGCCTTTGCCGGAAAGTGAAGTGTCTTCAGCGTGCTCAATGATGACGCTGTTCGACATCATTGTATATTCCAAGGCAAGCCGCATGAGTTCTGCGGTTGGCACCGGTGATCCATCATCTGAATAACCCGTTACGCCAGCTTTGTTCAACTCAGCCATTTCAGAAAGCTGGTCACCTTTACGTCCGGCAGTGATTGCGCCAATCGGATGAACATCAACGGGGGTGCCTGCCGATTGTTGACGAATGAAGTTCACTGTTGCCGGTGTATCTGTTGGAGGATTTGTATTAGGCATTGGAGCGACACCGGTAAATCCACCAGCTACGGCTGCTAAACAACCGGATTGAACAGTTTCCTTGTATTCGTATCCAGGTTCTCGCAAATGCACGTGCATGTCGAAAAGTCCTGGACACACAGTTAACTCTTTTCCCTCAATGATATCCCCTCCGAAATCCTTTGGGATGGGTCCTATTGAAGAAATTTTTCCTTCCAGGATCACGATATCCGAAACCATATCGAGTTTCAATTCCGGATCGAATAATCTGGCACCTCTAATAGCCAGATTGTGACAATTATACCCTTGCCAACCTTCGGGTGGATTTATGTGATTATCTGCTGAGTGTGACATGTTTATTTCTCGCAACTTAAGTTCTTAAGCGTCTGTTCGCTCTTTTCCGGATATCAGGAACAAAACAGCCATTCTGATCGCAACACCGTGGGTTACTTGCTGAAGGATGACCGATCCAGGAGCGTCGGCAACGTTGGAATCAATTTCAACGCCACGGTTCATCGGTCCTGGGTGTAAGACGACAATCTTTCTGCCAATCCTGTCGAGTCGGGCTTTTGTGATACCAAATGTACGTTGGTATTCGCGTAAAGAAGGAATATATCCCTGGTTTTGCCGTTCTAATTGTAGGCGCATAACGTTGATAACATCACACCAGTCAAGGGCTTCGTCAACATCAGTGGAAATTTTCACACCCAGAGCTTCGATATCGCGAGGTATCAGTGTGGAGGGTCCGCAGACCATAACGTCTGCACCAACAGCTTTGAGACCATGGATATTAGACCTGGCTACTCGACTATGGGCAATATCGCCAAGAACTACCACTTTTAATCCCTCAAAACCACCCGTATGACCTCGGATGGTCATCATGTCCAGCAATGCCTGTGTCGGATGTTCGTGTGAACCATCTCCCGCATTAATAACAGCCGATTTAATTCGCTCGGTGAGAAACAATGGAGCACCTTGAGCATGGTGACGTATCACAACTACGTCAATTTTCATAGCTTCAATATTCCTCACGGTGTCCAGTAACGTCTCGCCTTTTGACACACTGGAACCGCTTTTAGAAAAGCTCACGACATCGGCAGAAAGGCGTTTTTCAGCAAGTTCAAAGGATATTTTCGTTCGGGTTGAAGGCTCAAAGAATATATTGGCGACGGTAATTCCCCGCAAGGGCGGTACCTTCGGGATAGGCCTGTCGAGGACCTTTAAGAATTCATCCGCAGTATCGAGAATTGTGTATATCTTCGATGGTTCAATACCTTGTAATCCAAGAAGGTGATTAAGAACAAGTTCACTCATTTTTCACCTCGCTCATCATCGTCATATTCTTCAACAAGGACGACTTCATCAACACCGTCAATTTCCTTGACTCGAACGCGAACTTCCTCACCAGGGGAGGTTTTGATTGACCGTCCAACAAAATCACCCTGAATTGGCATTTCCCGATGTCCGCGATCAATGAAAACTGCTAGTTGGATAGTGGCGGGACGTCCGAAATCAAAGATGCCGTGAATTGCACTACGCGCGGTTCGTCCGGTATACAGAACATCGTCAACCAAAACTACATTGCAGTTGTTGATATCAAAGTCTATTTCGGTTGCGCGAACTTCAGCCATTTTTGCCGCTGTCTTATAGTCATCCCGATACAAGGAAATATCCAAAATTCCCTGCTTTACAGTTTTTCCCTTTTCCAGAGTTGAGATGATTTTTGAAAGACGATTCGCAATAGGAACACCTCTTGTATGGATTCCGATCAGAACAAGGTTCTCTGTGCCTTCATTTTCCTCAAGTATCTGAACAGCCATACGGGTCAGGGTTCGTTTCATTCCGGCAGCATCAATAATGCTGTGTTTTAATCGTTCTTGCACTTTTTTGTCCTGCTTTTAGATAGTAACGTTTGGGATGTCACTTCTGTTAAGATTCTTTTTTTAGTTTTTCCTCAAGTGCTTTGACCCGTTTCAGCAATTCGGGCAGTCTTGAGAGGGCTGCGTCAATTCTGCGAAGCTCCATGTGAGGTCGAGCCGGGTAACCAGCTATCAGTCCTTTTGTGTCGAACGATTTGGTGACTCCTGCCTGAGCTCCAATTTGCATTTGATCACCAATTTCAAGGTGTCCCACCAACCCAACCTGGCCTCCCATCATCACCCATGATCCAACACGAGTGGATCCGGAAATTCCAGTTTGAGCAGCAATCGCTGTGTACTCGCCGATCTCAACCCCGTGGGCAATCTGGATTAAATTGTCGAGTTTGCAACCTTTGGTGATTCTGGTTGCACCAGCTGTTGCACGATCTATGCAGCAATTAGCACCAATATGAACGTCATCACCAATCTCAACTGTGCCGACTGGCCTGATTCTCTGATAACCGTTATGGCTGGGTACATAGCCAAAACCGTCGTACCCAATTACCGTTCCGTCACCAACAAAAACCCTGTTACCAATGTTGATTTCGTGGCGGATACTTGCGCTAACACCGATAATGCAATCATCGCCAATGAGGGTATCTCTGCCAATGTATGCATTTGTAAACACAACGCAGTTGGCTCCGATCCGGGCTCCTGCTTCAACGTGCACGTTAGGTCCAATGTGCGGATTGTCACCAATAACTGCCGAACCCGATATCACGGCACTCGGGTCTATGCCAGTTGCAACTTCAGGCGTTTCCTTAGTATATAGTATTTCAACTGCTCGCTGGAAATCCTCATAAGGATTCGTTGAAATCAGTCTTACCATTCCATCCGGTGTTTCACAATCGGCAGTTGTGATAATAGCGCCGGCTTTACAGCTGGGTAAAAACTGCTTGTATCGCATATTCGCGAGAAAAGTCAGGTGCACCTCGCACGCACCTTCGATTGTCTCAACACCATTGAGCAATAGATCTTCGCGTCCTTCGACAGGACATCCGAGTTTTTGAGCCAAATCACCTGTTGTAACGGATATCAGACTCAATGTTGCAATTCCTCAAGAACGTCTTCGGTTATATCAAATCCAGGTTTGACATAGACAACGTTTCCGGCAACTGTGTCGAATACAATGTCGAGACTTTTCTGATCGCATACGCGCCAGATGGCATCGTTTACCCGTGCATCAATAGGTTCCATTAGCTCTTTTCTTCTCTTTACATATTCGCTCTTCTCGTCGTACCAGGTCTTCTGCCGGAATTTTTGTAATTCTTTCCTGGAATTAGTGACTTCCTCGGCGAGTTCCGCTTTACGTTCGTCACTCAGAATTAGAGCCAGATCATCTAGCTCAGACTCAATCTTTCGAATATTTTCCTCAAGCTCGTCGACCTCCTCAAGCCATTTGCGATTTTCATTTTTAAGTGCGACATCAGCGTCTCTATATTCAGGATACTTTTCCTGAATTACATCAGACCTGATGTATCCTATCTTTACTCCACTTGATTGCCACGGGAGAAGTGAACCGGATGAGGAGCTGTTTGGTTGTTCTCCTGTGCCGCCCTGTGGTGCAGAAGCACATCCAAGCATCAGTAACAGGCTGACAAAAGACAGACCTGCAATCAAGCTACGAGAATGGATTATCTTTGTCATGTGGTTTTGCTCGAGTTAATTGTGCACTCATAAAGACAAGATGGATCTTGGTGTGTCGGATTTTCTATGAACACAGAGCTATTTGTCCTGGAGCCTACGCAGCAGCTCATCGTTGAGATCGTCAGGTTCTTTTGCATAGACAACAGTACCATTGCTTGCATCAATGATGAAATCGTAGTCACTGTCGGTTCCGATTTCTTCAATTACACCATTAACGACTTCAAAGACCTCTGCCAGCAATTCAGCTCGTCTTTGGGTGAATCGTTCCTGTTCAGCAGTAGATTGTTTCTGGATTCGAATTTGAAAGTCGTAACGCAGTGAGTCTATAGACATCTGCATTTCAACTTTCTTTTTTTCAGAGAACATCTTGCCGTTGCGAAGTTGCTCTTCGCTGTTCTCGATTTCTTTCTGAAGTCGCTCCATATCCGATTCCCAAACTTTCCTGTCGTTTTGCCAGGTCTGCATTTCGCGAGACAGTTGTTCTTCTGCCTGCTGGAATCGAGGGTAATTCTGAACTATCAGCTCAGATGCGACAACTCCCAACTTTAATTCCTGACCGAATGATAAACCGGCAAATGCGGTTAATACTGCCAGGATGATGATAATGCGGGTCATAACAAATTCCGTGTATTCAAATTGATGTTGTTAACTAAAACTGTCGTCCAAATTGGAAGTGGGGCTGCCATTGCCCAACTCTCCTTCCAGTGAGAGGGTCATAATAATCGAGTCCGTATCCATAATCGAAACCAATTAAACCAATCATTGGCATGAACAATCTTACTCCAAGTCCAACGGAGCGATTTAAATCAAAAGGATCAGTCTGACTGAAATTCAGCCATGTATTACCGGCTTCAGCAAAAGCCAGAGCATAAATTGTTGGGTTATCTGTCACCTGCAAGCGCATTTCGATTGAAGCCTTCAGTTGAGACTTACCACCTTTTGCGCTGGATCCCGACTCGCTCGGAGGACCGACTTTTCGGTCTCCGTAACCTCTAAGTGGAGTCCCCAGAGATAAACCAGCACCACCCATGTAGAAGTATTCTAATAGCGGGATATCAGTCTGGTCGGATTTGAGCCCAGCAAGGAAACCATATAAAAATTCGTTATAAATTACAAATTTGCGAGAGATTGGTGTGTACCATTCCACAGAGAAAATGTGTTTATGATATGCATCATCTCCCATAAGCAAGCCACCTGCAAGTTTAGTTGAAAGGCTTGTTACAGATCCAGAGGTTGGGAATTCAGGAAAATCGCGGCTGTCGCGAGTGATTACCTGAGTAACTGAACTTGACAATCGCCATTCATCTTCTACGATACTCTGTTCATTTCGGTCTTTAAATGAATCTGAAAAATCGGAATATTTCGTACTCTCCATGCGATATGTCCAGCTTCCTCTGAAATAATCATCAGGTATGCGGAACCGACGACCGAATCGCAATGAGCCACCGAGTAGATCTTCGGAAAAGCCATCTGCCCAGCGTCTTCTTACATTATAAAAGGAGACTCCAGCCAGAGTTTCCGTGTCAAACAACCAGGGTTCGGTGTAGCTAAGTGAAAATGAACCGTACTCTGCACCGAAATTCCAATCAAAGTTTGCTTGTTGTCCGGTTCCAAACAGGTTAGGTGCTGTGAAACCAATAGCACCGATCATTCCGTCTTGTTCACTATAACCAGCTGAAATATTAGCTTGATCGGTTGGTTTTTCTTCAACGGATACCCACAGGTCAACTTCGTGATCGCTGACATCTTCGACATCAGGTTGAACATCTGCAAAAAAGTTCAGGATTATAACATCTCTCATTGATCGACGGAGTTGAGAGACGTTGAAAGTGTCACCAGGTTTCAGGGAAAACTCGCGGCGGATTACTTTTTCGCGAGTTTTGGTATTGCCGGAAATATGAATTTGCCGGACACTGAATTGATTTCCCGGTTCAATACTAATTTGAATATCGAGGGTATCCCCACCAGCAGGAGTTTCTTTTGCTTGAATCTGAGCGTAGATATAACCTTTATCGTAGAAAAGAGAACCTAAACGCTCACGAATCGAGATGTCATATTTATTTTGGTTAAAGTCTTCTCCGGTGTGGAAAAGAAGTTGGCGGTGCAGTTCACCCTCTGTAAAGAGATCAGACCCGGCAAACTTGATTTCGCCGAAGTAATAATGGTTGCCTTCTTCGACATCGACCTGAATAAACATCCGTTTCAAGTTTTCGGAATACCAGCTGGAATCACCTAATACCTGAATATCACGATACCCATGTTGTCTATAAAAATCAACTAACCTTGAAAGATCTGCATCGAACTTGTCACGATGGAATTCACCTGTTCGGAAAAGGAAAAGATTGCGTTCCTTAGTCTCACCAAACTGTTGTCTCAGCTTGCTGTCGCTGAATATTCCATTGCCAGTGAAATCGATTGTTTCAATTTTAACCTTTTGTCCTTCATCAATCCTGATATAAAGCACTTTTTGGTCTTCAGAGGTGCCATCTCTAATCTCAACAATTACCTCAGCAAGCAAAAAGCCTTTTTCGACGGAAAGTTGAGTTAATTTGCGTTTGAGGCGTGAGGGTTCAGAAGGAAGCAATACCTGTCCGGGAAAAAGATCAATGGCTTCTTCAAGGTCGGTCTCACCAATTTTTTTGCCTCCACCGACGTCAATATAGTCCAGTCGAGGATGTTCCTTAACGGTGATTTTGAGGTAAATGCCACCAGGAGTGGCCTGTTCTGCGATAACTTTGACATCAGCAAATAGATTCAGATCCCACAACCTGCGAATGGACCGCTGAATTTTCTCTGCAGTGAGTGGTTCGCCCACCACAAGACCACTGGTAGCGACAATGAGTCCACCGTCCGCCTGTTGATTACCATCAACAGCAAGACCGAGTAATACAATTCGCGGTGCCTCCTGGGCAAATGCGGAACTGACGATAATCGCCAGTAAAATAGCGACTATCCAGGTACGTAAGTGTGCAAGCAAGTGCTTATTAAATCTCCGTTTTTGCATAATCTTTCAAGTTAAGGAAACAATGAGCGTATCGCAATCCATTTGCGTTGATATATCACGTCAGAAGTTATCAGTTTCCACATAATTTGATAACCAAATTATAGCGAACTCAATTGAAGGCAGACTGAGTTGACCTATGTGAACTGGTTAATCAATTTCAACCGTTTTCTTAGCACTTTGTTTTTGAAGTATCAGCTAAAATCTATTTATCTAAATAGAAGCCATAGTTAATACGAAAACTATGGTCATCTAGTTCCGTTAACCCATCATATTGGTATCGATAATTGAGATTTAAATTAGGGGCAATTGCTCGAAGTCTAATCAATAAATCCCAATAGTGCATCATACCAAGTCTTTTGTCGTTTTCAGAATCGACGCCATGCTGTAAAAGGGCGGTGTAAGTAATGTAAGTGTCACGGTTTAGATGCTTGCCAATTGTCACCTTTGATTTATTCAATGCCATCAGGTAATTATACTCTTCGGTGCCAATCATTGTTGAGTCAGAACGATTGTAAAATTGGCGTTCAATTAGATTGTGAGCAACCTGCGGATCAATGTCAACTTTATCGATTCCCAAGAATCTCTCAAGATTACGTTCAAGATATCTCGTCCAACGCTTTATTGGTACCGCCTTTTCCACAAGAGTTCCACCGAGATCAAACAACTTCTGAGATAGTTGGTCAGGAGCATATCCCATCATCGCTAAAATTTGTTCTTGTGAATGACCCTGATCGTCCTCAAAGATGAGAGAGATTTCGTCCCAACCACTGCCATTTGCGAGATTTAATGGATCGTTATTTTCTTCACTAACTATTGCAGAATTGCGAATAACCAACCTGACCTCACGAGGAATCCCGGTTGAGTCGTAAACAGTGGTAGCTGCAGCTCCGGAAAGAATAGGATTGAACTCGGCAGAATTCATCCTGAGCCCCACCTGTTGAACCTCAAAGTTTAAATCGAGGTATTCCACACTCCCACGATTAGCGCTTATTTCTCCATTTAGTCGGAATGTATCTTCAACAGCACCGTTAAAATTCAGGTAACTGTTCTCTTCATCTATCTGGATATCGAGGTAGAGTTTTACATCAAAGTCGAAAAGGGCTGATGAAATATTTTTTTGAAGAGTCTCAAACAGCGGTATATCCTTAAGCCCCGAAATTTCATTTATGTAACGGCAATCCCATTGAGGCACAATGGTGACATCCCAATTAATTCTGGCGAGAAGATCTAAGAGCTCGTTTTGAAAAGTTGACATTTCATTGCCACTACCCTCGATGAAAGGATATGTAAATGTTGTTTTCCGCAAGCCTAATTTGCCTGTGGCATATGGCTTTGATGCTGGGCCGAATATCTCAAACGGTTGGTTTTTAGACTTTCCTGAGATTGATATGTATCCTCCCCACTCATCTTCCATAAGGCTAGGAATAACGGCCCATACACCATCATCATCAGTCTGAATTCCAAGTACTCCCATATCGTAATCTGAAAACCTAATTGTTTGAGTGGTATCGCCCGGCTCTGGAAATCTGTTGCTTACCCGAATCCACTGCCCATCGATCTTTCCCTCAAGCTGGTCAATGTGAATCTTTCCTAAAGAATCGAGTTGTATGTCAATTGCCAATGAACTAACCTTCCTGACAATGTCATCCGCTTTAAATCCACCTCCGCTTAACTTAATCTTTGCTGATGTCAGCTTAGGGGAATCGATTGGTCCACCTAGAGAAAAGTCGATTTGACCGTTGCCTGCAGGACTACTGAAGGAATCTGTAAGACGGGGCAGCCATCCGGCAAAGTTTCCGTTTGCAGACCCGGTTATATCGATTTGAGGGATTTCTATCGTTTTTTCTTTTTGGTTAGTGAGTGGCAGCGTCCCGGATATTTTTGCATTGGATTCTCCCCAGTTGACGGAAATGGAGTCGATTTCTAAACGGGGATTTTGCCAGTCTTGTTCAAGAAGACGAAAATGTGCTGAGAGGTTATCGAATTCAAGGCCAGCCAGATCACCTGGTTCAACAATTAATTCTCCGGAAGCCTGATGAAGGGAGACTAAGGAATCATTATCGGATAGTTTTTCCCCTCTTAACAGAACTGCAAATCGACTTGAACCGCTAACTATGCCACTATTGCCGGTTAATGCCATAACCAACGACTGGATTTCGACATTTTCTCCAGTTAATTCGACTTCGTATTCTCTCGAGTTTCGGTTGAATTCTCCATTAGCTCGTACTAATCCGGATAGTCCTCGTCCAAAGTCAAATCCTACGAGGTTATAATGTTCATCCTCCGTTACCATTCTCAGGTTTCCCCAATACCCACCTTCGTTATACAACACTCCGCTGTTTAGATGAGCATCAAGTGTGGCGTTAGGGAATGGCATGGGTCCATCTAACTCAAGTCTCGCATCTACACTTCCGCCCCAGAGTGCTTTCTTGTCCGGTGCGAATGTGTTAAATAGTGCCTCAAGCTCGAGATCATCGGTAGTAATAAGGAGTGAATCAAATGAACTATTCTTGAAATTGACACTCCCGGATGCACCCATAACCTGTTTACCATCTGGCTGAATCAAACTGCCTTTACTCAGGAGTAATGAACCATCAGTCCAGTTTCCCGCAAAAGCAACAGTGTAATTTTGTTGTTCAATTCCTGAAAGGTTTGAAAACCCGCTGAATATGATAGAATCGTTATCAGCAAGAATCATCGCTCCAAGACTGCTTGTTACTTGTTTTGGGATATCACTTTTGTAGTATTTTAGAAAACCTATTAGTGGGAATTCATCGAAAACAATTTCGAGTGAATCCGGGGTCATTGCTTCCATATTGAAATTTCCAGCACAGAAAAACACTTTTTGTGCCACACCGGAAAGCTGCTGGTTTTTAACAAGCTCAAGCTCGTTTATTGAAAATAATTGATTTTGAATTGAAACATTGAATGGTCCGGTTAGCTTTGTAGTTCTTACAACATTATTTGGATATTCCCGGATGGAAAACTCCAGTTCGGAGTCGAGATTTAAAGTGCCAGTTGTGTCTCGGGATAAGGCTCCAATAATTGATCCATTTCTGTTATTATCAAAGGATTGCCAGGAAATAAATCCTTCACCAATATTAGAATCTTCGCCTGAAAGGAAATTGCTGCCCTTAAGCTCATAGATTAATTCGTAATCGTCTATCTCAAAACGTTTGATTTTTTCTGATAGAACATTGGAAAGAACTTTCTGCGGGTTTTTTCCAGTAATTTCCCAAACAATATGAGAAGAGGCTTCGCTATTTCCAACGGCACCAGATTGCATTAAGATGTCTATCTCTATAGATTCAGGTTCATTCCTATGATTTATGATAACACCTAAGCGATTATTATCAAATTCCAGTTTACCAGTTAGCAGACTTGTACCTGTCGAACTAAACAGGGAACCGGATCCTGTTCCCAACCATTTGTTTTCGCTTTGGAAGAGTGATCCTTGGATTGAGAGATACGGATCTCTCATATCAGTCCATTTACAAAGCTCCTCTGATTGCCATTTTCGGTAGAATTGCATTGAGATGCTATTATCATCAATATCCTGACCAATTTGACCATTTGCCCAAAAAGATCCACCGAACATTGTGGAGTTCAACGAGTTTATGCTTAACACATTTTCATCAAGCTGTAAGGATATTGATAAATCATCTACGCTGACAGAATCGATTATAATTTGGTCTGAAGAAATATCAAAATTACCTGAAACATCACTCGATTTCCCACTGATCTCAATTAATAGATCAGCAATGCCACTGAAAGGTACATCTTCTCGCAGGGTGCTATCACTGAAATAGTTAAACTTTGATAAATCGATAAAAGGGTTGTGAACAGAAGCATGCCACTCTGGAATGAATGTAAATGGTTTCTCTTGTTGATTCTGGAAAATGATACCGCCTTCTATAGGAAGAGGCAGTCCATTTAAATCAAAACTACCTGCAAATTGGAATTCATTTCCAAAAAGTGCACCGTCGAAGAAGCAGTTGTTAAGAATTATCTCAGATAGGATTGAATTTTTTTTATCGGTGAAATTATAGGACAGATTTAAATTTTCAGCACTTAACCTTCCTATCAGAATAATATCATGATTACCAGAAAGTTCAGCTTCTAAAAGAACACTTCCACCATGACATTCAAGGTTCGGAATAATTCTGTTGATATCGCATTCACCCAGATCTGAAGTAGAAAGCTGACATATAAGAAGGAAATTCTGTTCCTTTAGGTCGGCATCTCCAGTAATTTCCAACATCATGCCAGGCACTTGAGGTATTGTGCCAGTCACATTCAGTATCACCGAAGAATTTGATGACCACTCGACGAAACCGCCTAGTTTATCGCTGACGAGAGTCTTTTGCGGACCTGTAATAAGCTGCCCACGTGAGATTCTGATTTTATCAATTAAACTAAGTTCATGGAGTTTTTCAAGGAGTTCAGGAGAATAACTCCAATCGTTCTTTATGCTGTCAGGTGTAGTATCTGCCGGAGTCGGAGAAACTTCAGAGTCTGTATTAAAGTAGAATTGAGGGCGAATGAATTCAATCTCCCTGATCGCTCCGGGAGATTGAATTCCTCTGAAAATCGCTGTAATCGGAGCAACACTAATCTTGATGGAGTGAATGTTTACGTTGGATTGAGATGACAGTTCAAGTGCGGTGTTTTTGAGGTAGACAGAGAAAGGCCGAACGTACAAGTCTTCTATTTGGAGAGAGTTGCCTATTTGGGGACGAAGATTATCGAGGATGGCAAAACGTAGCTTGTCATCAACCCTGAATATTCGCCAGATAGCAAAAAAACAGATCAGGACAAATGCAGTAACTATTAAAACGCGCAGTAGGATGCGACGAGCGGTCATAGTTAATCAGCATTCACTTAATTGGAGAATTTCGATTCCGATTGTGTTCTTGCTATGCATAATCAAGCACCTTGATCCATTCTGCCCATAGGGTCAAGTAATCTCTTCCATCCCGGACTGAAACTGCGAGCTGCTGGTGAATTGAATTGGTCGGAACTTTGTGATTTATCGGACGCGGTGTTTTCATCCTCCAGATGTTTAAAAGAAGAAATTGGAAATATCCTGAATGTAGCCTTCATAATAATTCCAATATTGCCTTTACTGCCAGTAAACAGATGTTTTAAATCGAATCCAGCGACATCCTTAATGCAACTGCCTCCCATCTTGAGATACTCTCCAGATGGCATTACAGCCTCAAGACCAAGTAAAGATTGAATCCATCCGTCATGACGATTAGGGATAGGTCGAGAGGAAATAGAGGCTAACCTGCCTCCAACTGAACCTTTTGAGAATCTCTGTAATGCAGGGACAACGAATCCACTTTTTCGAAGGTAACTATTAACAACAGATATTTTGTGGCCAGCATCGACAGTAAGTGTCTGGTCTTCTTTCGACAACTCGAAAGTGGGTTTAAATGCACTGGTGAGGAGAATTATAGTCTCGGGATTGGGTTCAAAATCATCTGGAAAACTGCTGCCCTGACCAACTGTCACAACTGGAGCAGGCCTTTCCTTTAATAGCTTCTGCACCTCCTCAGCTCCATTGGGGGCAACTGCTGGATAGTCAGAGACAATCCAGCGGTCAGCGCCGAGAATTTGTATTAATCTTTTTCTAAGTTGATCTTCTTTAGACAAATTCTCATCAGCAAAATTAGGATTGTTTGGTGTTAATGAATCAGACATAAACCACAGCCATGAAACATGTAGCCCAGAGATACGTTTTTCCTGTGATGGATAATTCAGCTCTCCTCATTTTTGCAGCTGTTCGCTTGTCTTGCCAAACCGACGTTCACGCTGCTGGTATTCAGCGATACACTCAAACAGGCTTTGACGGCTAAAATCCGGCCAATACTTATCTGTGACAATGATCTCTGTATATGCAAGCTGGTATAACAGAAAATTGCTTAACCGGAATTCACCTGATGTCCTTATCATTAAATCCGGGTCAGGTATATCAGCAGTGTCCAGGAAACTTGAAAACACTTCTTCAGTAATTGGGTCGGGTGTTGCGGTCCTCTCAATCAGTTTCTGGGATTCAATTATTCTGTTTACAGCCTGAATAATCTCTCTTCTCCCAGAGTAGTTCAATGCTAATACAAGTTTTAATCCTTTATTATTCACCGTTTCCAGCATAGCTCTTTTCATCGCTTCCCGGGGACCAACGGGCAAAGCACTAAGATCACCAATAACGCGCAGGCTAACATCGTTCTTTTTTAAATCATCAAGCTCGTTGTTGATTGAATCGAGAAGTAGCTCCATTAATGCACTAACTTCAAAACGGGGACGATTCCAATTCTCTGTTGAGAATGTATAAAACGTCATTACCTCTACGCCGATTTCCGGGCCGGTTTCAACCATTTTTCTGACGGTTTTAACACCTTTACTGTGCCCGGCAATTCTTGGCAGACCGCGCCGATGTGCCCATCGACCATTGCCATCCATTATAAATGCAATGTGGCGCGGCACTTTTCCCTGCTTGAGTATTTGCTGCTTAAGAGCTGTTTCTGTTTTGCCTGACATCACTTTTGAAATTGATAATCACGAATACTGGCATAAAGCCAAAAATTACTTTCCTTCACGCATTAATTTAAGATACCTCTGAGTCATCGCTTTACCTTTTACAGAGTCACCAATTGCAAAATATACTGCTGGAAGACTCTGGGTTGCAGGCATGTTTGAGGGGTCCAATTCAACGACTTTTTCTAAATAGGGTATTGATTTTTTGTATTTTGCAAGCTTAAGATCTTCATTATCTTTAATTTCTTCTCCCTGGATGATTAGCATGAGTCCAATTTGTAGGTTTGCATCTACATTTCCGGGCTCGACATCAAGGAGTTTCTCATACACCTCCATAGCATTATCATAGTCTTTCCGGTTGACCATAGAAGCAGCAAGATTGAGCTTAAGGGTTTTGTTTTCAGGGAATTTGACCATTGCATCCGCGAAAACATTTTCGGCCTCGGAGAGCATGTCATTCTTAAAATAGGCATCTGCAAGGTTATCAATCCCAAATAGATAATAAGAACCAAGTTTTTCATCATCGCTTCTGGGTTCAGTTAGTGAGATGATGTTCTTTGACCAGACAATAACTTCATCCAGATTCTTTTCATCAATATAGCATTCAAGAAGAAAGGAGGAGATATCAAGAGAATCGTTGAATTCACGGGGGTATTGATATGCGATTAGGCCATAATCAATGGCCCTTTGTGAATATCCGGCGGACTTTGAAACAGTCGCAGCCTGACGGTAGAGTAGAAAGTTCTCCGGGTCGAATATTGCTGCAGTGTCAAGTTTTGACAATGCTTTGTCCCACCATAAAGAATCAAGTGCTAAAATCGATTCATTATAATATGTCATCCAGAGAATTTCGAGGCTCTTGTCGATTTTTGCCTTAAAACCCCCTGAATTCGCAATTGATTGAGTATAGGAGTTCTTCATTTCAACCCATTGCCTCAGCTTTTCTTCACAATAGCCTTTCCAGTACCACGCTTCCCCATTTTGTGGATTGAGAGCAATCTCTGCTTTAAAGTTCTCAATAGCTTTAACATGTTCGCCACGATTTTTGTCGATTTTGCCAGATTCCATCAGGTAGGATCCGCTCCCACAGCCGATAATTACCAGCAAAATAATAGAAACAGAAATTAATCGTTTGTATAACTTCATTTTGACTCCCTAATAAATTTGTATGGTGGGGTGTGAATGCCCTTTTCTGTTATAATGCCTGAAACAAGATTTGCTGGAACTCGATCGAATGCCGGGTTGTAAACGGAAATCTCATCCGGATGAATTGTGTTTTTGTCGATTTTAGTAACTTCTTCGGCTGCTCGTTCTTCAATAGGAATATGATCACCGTCAGGACAATCAGTATCTATCGTCGACCAGGGTGCGGCAACATAAAATGGGACATCATTTGCCTTGCATGCCAGCGCCAGTTGATAGCTCCCAATTTTATTCGCAACATCGCCATTAGCCGCCACTCGATCTGCACCAATGATGCAAACATCAATGTTGCCATCTCTGGCAAGTCCGGCAGCTGCAGAATCTACCATCAAAGTGACTGGAATATTGGCTCGTGACATCTCCCAGACGGTCAAGCGTGCGCCCTGCAGCAGTGGTCTTGTTTCACAGGCATAGACATGGATTTTCTTGCCGAGATCAAATGCTCGATAGAAGATCGATGCTGCTGTACCTATACCACCTGTCGCCAGAAATCCGGTGTTGCAAACGGTGAGGATATTGCTGCCATCAGGGACAACCGTCTGACCTTCAGCTGCTATGCTTTCACAACGGAGAATATCATCATCATGAATAGCCACTGCCTCTTCAAGTAGGGCTGAACATAACTGGTCATCTTTTGTTGTATTATCTACAACCAAACGCATTTTATTTAATGCCCAGGTCAGGTTAACTGCTGTGGGACGAGCTTGAGCAAGAGAATCTATAACCTCAATGGCAACTTTTCTGATATTGCGATCCAGAGGTAGTGCATGAACGGCAACAGCAACACCATATGCAGCTGATATCCCAATTAGAGGAGCACCTCTTACCGCCAGAGTTTTAATAGCATCGTAAATATTCTGCCACTCATCAGTTTCAATAACTGTGATTTCATGTGGCAGAATTCGTTGATCAAGATAGCGAACATAGCCATCAAACCAACCTATGGATTGACGTGAATTTAACGCGCTCTCGTCCAAATGTCGTATCAAAATTCAACCATCTCCTGAAACGTTCTGTACCTTGCATTCAATTCTTCATGAGTAAGTGTTTTCAGGCGCTCAACTCCGAATGCTTCTACAGTGAAGGATGCTGCAACGGTTCCATAAACAACAGCTCTGCGCACGTTAAAGGGTCCCAGATCCGATGTTGATGCTAAATATCCCAACATTGCACCAGCAAATGTATCTCCTGCCCCTGTTGGATCAATAGGGTCTGTGATCGGATAAGCAGGACAAAGGAATGGTGCGCCATCTTTGCCGACGAGAATTGAGCCGTGTTCGCCTTTTTTTACAACAACGTATTTAGGCCCAAATTCTAATAGTTTGCGAGCACCTTTAAGCAATGAGTTTTCATTTGTCAGCAGAAAAACCTCTTCATCATTGAGGGTAACCATATCAACCTTGCCGAGCATCTTTTTCACACCGTCCAGGTTGATGTTAATCCACAGGTTCATTGTGTCAAACACGGTAAACCTTGGTTTCTTTATCTGCGTCATTACGTTAAGTTGCAATTCTGGATTGATATTTGCTAAAAGAAGGTACTCAGCTCTCATCGCCTCCTTCGTAAGCTTCGGATCAAAGCCTTCAAACACACCAAGTTCTGTAGCAAGTGTGTCACGCTGATTCATATCGTCGTGGTACTTGCCCTCCCAATGAAAGGTCTTTCCCTCAGCGACCTCCAGTCCATCCAAGTTTACTCCTCTTTCCTTGAGGAAATCATATTCCTGCATTGGGAAATCATCACCAACAATTGCGATTATATGAATTGGAGCAAACAAGCCGCCAACCGCACCTACAAAGGACACTGACCCACCAAGGCAGTTTTCAACTCGACCTTGTGCTGTCTCAATTGTGTCCAATGCAGCAGATCCGACGACAGTTATGTATCCGGGTTTATGTTCCATTTTTCCTAAAAATTTATTTTTGTTTTTTTGGTGCTCTACATTTTGTTCGGAGCACTGACTCCCATCAAATTTAACACTTCGCGTAACATTCCCGCAACACCTTTGCACAATAACAATCTTGCCGCTGTTAATTTATGGTCTTCACCAATAACTCTATGTTTTGCATAAAAGGTGTGAAATGCCTTTGCGAGTTCAGTAAGATAAATCGTTAAGGGGTGGGGTTCTATCCCACGAACCACAGCCGACAAGGTCATAGGGTAGCGATTGATTAGTCGCAGGATATCCAGTTCAGCCTCTTCTTTCAGAACGCTTATATCTATGCCTGTGTTGAGGTCAAACTCTAATGCCGCGGGTTGCCGAAGTATAGACTGAATTCGTGCATGAGCATATTGAACATAGAATACCGGATTATCT
>JABGPL010000078.1 GCA_018644935.1 Calditrichota bacterium
CAGATACTCAGGAGAGGTAGTTGCAGTAGACCTGGCGAGAACAGCATGCGCAGCTATCGCCCAAATGATTGTCGATTACTGCGATTCTGATAGAATAATACTCGCTGGCGGTGGATTTAAAAATGCTGCACTAGTTGAGGAGATTAAATTCCGTTTCTTAGGGGATGTATCATATTCCGGTCAATTCTACATACCTCATAGCCACCGAGAAGCGATAGAAATGGCGATACTCGGCGCACTTTGCCAGGACAGGATACCGATTACGCTCCCACAAGTGACAGGATCTAAATCTGATTTTATCAGCGGGTGCTGGGTACTGCCTTGACTAAACTAATTGTTGGTTGAATTTTTTTTCTTTTTTTAGCCAATCGTTTAAAATTAAGTAATTTCACACTCCTCATTCCCGTGAAAACGGGAATCCCGATTTTTCAATGACTTACTGGATTCCCAATCAAGTTGGGAATGAGGAACCACGGTTGTTGACTTACAAGAACTTAATTACAGAGGTCGTTTTGAGAACTCTTTCTACCCTTTTCCTTATAATCCTTATCCCCTGCACAATCTTGGCAGAAGATAACCCCAAACCTTTTATGGGAGTCAACCACCAGCTCTTGTCTGAATTACCTGAGGTACCCGGTGCTCCGGCAGCACAGGGCGGAGTTCAGATAACAACTGTCCAGAAAGAGACACCAGCCTTCAAGGCCGGATTGCTCGCGGGAGATATTGTAATTGGTCTTGATGGTGTTTACTTTGACGTCGTCCCGGATTCAATTTCAGCCGAGTTTACGAGGTTGTTGTACAAGCATGGTCCTGGTGAAACCATGAATATGCACATACTCCGACTTGAGGTGATAAACGAACTCGTGCTAAACGGTGAACCTGCCGACTGGAAATCATATATTAAATCTCCCGAAGCATACTTAGACTCCCTTCCCCCCGGCTCCGAAATTTCGTTTAACACCAGTAAGAACTGGAAAATAATAGATGTCCCGATTGTACTCGGTAAAAGAGAAGAATTCAAACTGCCGCCTCTTCCGGAAATTGCTGAGACTAAGCTCGGAAAGTTGTTGAAGAAAAAGCGTGTGAAGGGTCAATCAAAAATTAAGCGCATCGTTGACGAAGTTGTAGATAGATACAAACTAAATGAAGATTACGATGACCTTCGCGCCAGACTGCGGGGAATTGAAGCTGGGGATGACGGAACCCGTTTAACGGCAATGGCTGAGATACACCGCAATCCGTTCTTTATTGAGAGATACGGTCGGTACTTGACCGATATGATTATAAAGGACAAGTATGAACTGGTATATAACCTGTTCTGCAACCCGGATATCTCCGTTTGCCTGACAGGTAACACAACTGCATCTTTCAAGAAATCCCGGTTCAAAATTAAATCCGACATTGCTTCATTTGATGAAAATGAGCTGAAAAACTGGTTTGAAAAGACCTTAGGTGGATTAATTGAAGATTTGAACAGCATATATGCTGTTCTGACTGAAGATGAAAAGGCTTTCCTGGAGGAATACATGTTTGAATTGACAGACGTACATGCTCAAGGGATTTACGTCTGGTCGGATGAGGATCCGGAGCGTTATCAACGAAACTTAAAAACTATCGAATTGGGCTCTAAAATCGACATTGATGCGCTTACAATTGCCTCACACAAGATCGCCCGATTCGTTCGGAGCACGGAGGCTCAAATCTTCAAATGGTCAGAGAACCATCCTGAAGTTAAGGTCATTGAGACAAAATGGGGGAAAATAGGATTTGGCACCACAGGCTACGACAGGTGGGCATCTCCCGAATTCAAGTTCATCTATGATCCCGATGGCAATGACTTCTATGCCAACGGAACCGGAACAGCGAATTCTTTTGCACAGCCTGTTTCGTGGATCATCGACCAGTCCGGAAATGATGCATATCAGTCAACTGAAGAAGGTGCTCAGGGCAGTGGATTGCCGGGCATAGGTTTTTTAATTGACTACGGTGGTGACGACACATATATCAGTGGGAGATGGTCGCAGGGTTGTGGATATCTTGGTGTTGGAGTACTGCTGGATGTTAGGGGGGACGACAATTATCACGGAACTGAGTTCGTACAGGGCTCAGCCCTATTTGGGCTGGGAGTATTGGCGGATCTGGAGGGAAACGACAATTATTCTGCTACAATTTACGCACAAGGCATTGGATTCACCCACGGATTGGGGATGTTGATTGACTATGCCGGAAACGACATCGGTTACAGCACAGGCAAGCACCCCACGAACTACGGCGATCCCGGCATTTTCGACGCATGGTCGCAGGGCTGTGGTATGGGATTCAGGGGAGTTGCAAGTGGAGGCATAGGTGTCCTTGTTGATGCTGCCGGCGAGGACAAATGGGAAGCAGGTAATTTCTCGCAGGGTGGTGGCTATTATTATGGGTTTGGTCTATTTAGATCTGCTGGGACAGAAAACGACACATACATCGGCTCACGGTATGCTCAAGGATTCTGTGCTCATCAAGCGGCAGGTTTCTTTCTCGAGGATGGAGGCAACGATTACTACACTACACGGCAAAGTGTAACATCAGGACTCGCATGGGATGAATCGGTGACAATTTTCATAGACGAAAACGGTGATGATTATTACAACGGTGGCGGTGGTTTTTCGCTTGGAGCCAGTGCACACAACGGGTTCTGTTTATTTCTTGACAGGGATGGGCAGGATATTTACGATTACAAGCCTGGACCGGCTCGAGCCGGGGGGAACAACTATCATGGCGGCAGCAGCTTCAGTTTGTTTCTCGATCAAGGGGACGCTGAAGACCAATACACTAATGAAAAGGTTGGAAATGATATTGAACTTGCTTGGCCGGAGTATGGAGTGTTCCGGGATGGTGAGGGTGTGGTGAAGTCGCCTTTGGAGAAGCCTGTGAAGGAAAAGAAGGATAAATAATCCGGATGACGTGTGGCTTGGGTTACTTGTTACCCAAGTTTCTTTACGAACGGAATCCTATTCGGAGATCGAAAAAGCACGATGAATATATTGTAAGGAAACACGGGCAATAAATAGCCCGTGCCACACTGAAATCGTACAACGCAATGCTTTGCGTCTCAGATATTATGGCACCTGTGTAATGGAGACCCAAGGCATTGCGTCTGTACGGTTATGTTTTCACACGCACGGAGGCATGTGCTACTTTGTCGGGATGAGATCCCGACCTACCTTCCAATACACAATTCTCATTCTGGCACAGGATTTGCGCAATATATAGCAAGAAACGAAAACATGTGATTTGATTTGAATATATTTTTACTGTAGAGATTTACCATGCTCAGGCACCAACAACCCAGTACTGCAACATTATTGAAGATTCTGAAAACGAATCCGGAATTGGATTACCGTCGTCAGGACGATATCCATACCCTCCCAATTGGTTTTCTTGATGAAAACCGTCGGAGTGCAAATCTTGCATTTCCTTGTGCAATATTCTCTTTTACTACTGAAATCAACTGCTCAGACAAATGTAAGAGAAGTGCATTTTGCACCTCGCTACTCATATCTCAAACAGATGGAGGCGATTAGACGACTTGTTTTTTTAGAATACTTTTTTTTACCGTTCCGATAAAAGAGATTTAGTAAGCGCACCAAATGATATTCAATCTGCCTTAGTAGGTTGAAATGGTGAAGCATTCATGATAAAGGTTAAGTAATCCATGGAGGATACGAAATGAAACGGTATCACTTACTCAGTATTGCGCTGATATTAGCGCTTTCATTGGCAGTTCTGGTCGGTTGTGACCGGGATAACGCCACCGCCCCTGTCGGAAACCCTTCCGGCGTTACTTCTATAGAACTCAGGTTAAGCCAGGATGAAATTCGAGGCTTCTCAGGAGACGTAAGAACAGAAACAATAACTGCAATCGCCCGTGATGGACAGGGTGTAGCAGTTCCCGAAGCTGAAGTCCGCTTCGTCATCCAAAACCTACAGCCCTGGAAAGGGACAATTTCCACTTCACAAGCTCAGGCGAAAACCGACGAAAACGGTCAGCTAGAAGCATCTTACACTGTTTCCATAGACCGCTCGGCTGAGGTTGTAATCGAAGCCTACAACGGTCAGGTGCATGGAAATGCCCGATTAAATATCTTTGTTGTTAATGATATCATCGGATCTCTGTCAATTGAGGCATCAACTCAAAATCTTGCAGTGCCGCCCAATCAAACTCAAAATGCAACTGTCACAGCAGCCCTCGTCGATAAGGAAGGAAATGCTCTGCCCGGTATGCATGTCAGTTTCAGGACTAATTCTCCTGGCTTGGGATTTGTCGATGGTGAACCCGCAACTACCGATTTCAACGGAAGAGCCACCCGGACATTTACTTCAATTGTAAACAGATATGGTCTCTGCGAGGTGTCAGCACAGGTTGGTGACTACTCAGACAAAACTTCAATTGATATTCGCCCCGTTGAAGCTCCAGCATTTGTGAGCCTGACTTCTGAGAATCCTGTAGTTAAAATAGCTGAGGGACAGAACGCAGTTATCAATCTGAATGCAGTTGTCACTGATGCTTTCAGGGTGGGAGTTCCCAGCACCAAAATTGCCTTTGAAGCAATCCCACTGCAAGAAGGAATGGAAACCTTTGGTTCACTTTCCTATCCAGATACAACAGATCAGTCTGGTTTGGTAACCGCTGAGTTTAATTCACTCGGAGAATATGGCCAATTGAAGGTTTTGATAAGAGTTCTTCCTACTGACCTGTCAGGTCAAGACATTGAGGTTAAGGAAGAGATAACAGCTGAAATCATAATTGAGGTCAAAGAACTCACGATTGATATTGGAACTCTTGGTGTTATGGCATTTCCCGATTATCTGAAGCTCTCGCCGGATACAAATGGAGAATCGATCATACGGGCTCAGGTTATTGATGAGAGCAAAGTCGGCATCCCGGATGTGCGGGTCGACTTTATGACAGACCTGGGCTCGCTTTCTCAAATTACAGTGACTGATGAAGATGGTGTAGCTACAGCTGTTTTCCATAATAATTATGAGTCCGGAACTGCAACGATAACTGCCACTGTTCCTGGCACCGGATTCTCAGCGACTACGCAGATTAGAATTGAGCAGTCAGCAGGAGCTACCGGATCATTAACGCTGAATTCCGATAAAGAGTTCATCTATGCAGACAATGGTTTAACGTATGCCAGTCTTACTGCATTATTGAGTGATGAAGATGGTCAGGCTCTTTCTGGAAAGGAAATCATTTTCACGAAAACTCACGGGACGGTTAACTCACCGGTGATTACCGATTCACTTGGGATTGCGAGAGCGATTTTCAGGGATGTCGGATCACCATCATATAATGATCAGGGGCTCAGGGTTCCTGCTCAAATCACAGCAAGGTATAATCCTCTCGGGTTAGCAGCCAACGTTGAGATTACCATTTATGAGAGAAATCCTGTCTCAAGAATTACACTACAATCGGCTGCAGTTCAGATGATTGCAGGCACACCAGAACCAACAACTGTTCGTGCAACATGCTTTCTTGAAAACGATAATTACGCACCAGAAGGAACTCTAGTCAGATTTGATGTTGATCTGGGGCAGTACTCAGAGGACGCTGTAGCCGTTGTGGGCAATTACGGAGTAGCTGAAACGCAGTACTTTGCAGGCAGTATTACCGGATTGGCTCATTTATCTGCATCCGTTCAGAACAATGATGAAATCGTTGAAAGCAACGAAGCAGTGATCACACTTTTACCGGGTCCCGCCAGCACAATTACTGTGTCTGCGACACCATCCGAGCTAATCACAAATGATCCTGATTCATTTGCCAGAATTGTTGTCGTTGTTTCAGATACTGTAAACAATCCGGTTGCTCAAGGAACAGTTGTAAGATTCACTTCAACTCTCGGCACTATTGCTCCAACAGCAATTACCGATGGGAATGGGCAAGCAGAGGTCGTATTATCACCCGGGGTCAATGCCGGACTGGCAGAAATCACAGCTACTGTTCAAACTCCTGCGGGAGCGCAGATAAACGGTTTTGCAACTGTCACCTTAGTCTCAGGACGTCCGAATGCGATTGAGCTTTCAGCCGATCCGCTTAAAATTGCTGTCGCAGGTACCGGCGCAAACTCGACCACGACAATAAGGGCAATGGTATATGATGCTAATGGGAACCTGATAAGTGTCCCTACTCCGGTGACCTTTGAATTATTGAATGAACCTGCAGAACCCGCGGGTTGTAACATTAACGGTCATGGTCAGACCGATGTATCTATGACCAATAGTGGTATTGCTACCGTTTCGCTTAATGCAGGTACACAAATTGGTGGAAAAGTGATCAGAGCTTTCACCTATCGTGATGAAGGACAACAGGATATTGTTTCGGTTGTGATTTCCACTGTGGCTGTAATCTCAGGACCGGCACATTCCCTCGATATTGATCTAAATGATGAGGGTGAAGATGCTGATGGTGGAGCATGGAAAGTTGAAGTTTCAGCTCGAGTTTATGACATTCATCATAATCCCGTTGCGGATAACATTCCTGTTGTGTTCAGTGTAGAACCTGAAATCGCTTCGATTTCTGCTGGAAATACAGGCAACCAGAGCTGGGCAAACGAGTCAGAACAAGGTCTCGCCTATGCTACGCTTGTATATCAGAGTTCAGAAACATTTTCTGATGTAATAATAACAGCTTCAGTAGCAACTCTGGAGGGACAGATATCAGGAGAAAAGGATCATATTCTGCCTTTACAGGGTGGGGTGCTTGAATTGTATTTAGATCCTGGAAACTGGATGTTTGAACGGAACAGACCAAATGATCCTTGTAACATAAGGGTTTGGACAGTGTTAAAAGATGACCATCAAGCTCTTATAAACAATGCTCCTATTCTATTCAGATCAGAAAAAGGGAAGTTCTCATGGCACAATTTCCAGACAGATAACTATCCGTTATTCTACCCGGATATAGTGCGAAAATACACTGGTGTCGTCAGTGCCATCCACAACGAAGCACCAGGACAGGCAACAGTCTACATAAGAGATGTACAGGATGAGTTCTTCCTTGAAGACTTCTCTGTTACGGTAACTGTTCAGTTGGAGGCATATGTTGAGGGATATGAGGAAGTGTCAGCAGATCCCCAATTCATAATATTTAACAGGCATTAGTCACATTAATTGGAAGGATACTTCGAGTCACATGCTATCTCATTGTTGAGATTGTATGTGGCTCGGGGGGGAACCTGATTCAAATTGATTTAAAAGGAGAGTTTATCCCCAGATTTGAACAGCGTTTTGTGGGAACTTGCCAGGGAAACCTGAAAAGCGAACACTTCCTATCATCAGATGAGCAAACCCATAGAACACTAATTTCTCTAAACAGCTTTCCAGCCCAACATCATCTGGTACGTCTACCAATAATGCCTCACGATTCTCATTTGACAATCCTAACAGAAATTCGCGAAGTGGATTTGACATCCCATTTGCAGAATTTATCCCCGTCTCAATTGCTCTTGCCCAAACAAGGTCTCTCGTAACCTGAAAGCGACCATCGTCTGTTGTATAACCGAGTCCATTATTCTTTGACCATCGCCAGCGTTCTATTCCTGGTTTATCACGCTGATTAAGATTCAAACGCTGCAACAGATGAAGCTTTGATGTGTTAAAATCCGTTTTGGCAGGTTCAAATCCATATTCAGCCAATTGGCTATTCTGGACTTTTTCAACACCAGTATATATTGAGCCAGTGGTTTTATATAACTTAGAAAGATAATTTCTAACCTCATCACCTGCATCAGACTTGGATTCTATTTCAAATGCTACTGCTCGGAGTGGTTGAATTGTCAGGGTACTGCCGTACCAGCCAATAAGATCATTGCCTCGCCAAATTTTATTCCACCCAATTCTCCATTCAGGAATGACATCCTGATAAACCGTACGAAAGGCCTCTTCGGGATTACAACCACTGACTAATTCCAAACTCTGGTTTTTTGATGGCAAATCAATTATATTCCGGCTTTCAAGATTTGAAATAACCTCTTGAGCGACCGATTGCCACCTCATAATGTAAAATCGATTTTCTTTAGAACATTCACTACAGCAACAGCAATCCCAGCATCATGGGATAAACTTAGGCTAACTGAATTCCAGCCTTGTTTACGAGATTCATCTGCTGCATTTCCATAGAGACGCACAGACGGTATCCCCAAAACTGTAACTCTGACCTCAATATCCAGCCAGGTGATCCCCTTACGTTTAGTATTGAGAGCTTTATAAGTCGCTTCCTTTGCAGCAAATCGAGAGGCTAGAGAGGATGTTTTATTACGGCATGTTCTTAATTCATATGATGTAAAACAACGATCAGCGAATCTTGAACCCCAACGATTCATCATCCGTTTTATTCGCTCAATATCGACAATATCCACACCAACCGAAACAGAAATTCCAGAGTTCGAAAAATCGACAAATTCATTTTCACTGCTCATTTGGAACTCTGAATATTGTACCTGAGGGGATATCCTCTTTGTTATTTCTCAACACTTCAGCGGTAATCAGAATTGAGTCTTTTTGAGTACTCATTCTGAACATCCACCCACCATGCGTAGTATCAATATGAACTCCCAATCTAGTTTCAGATATTTCTCGAAAAGAAATTGGGTATCGTCTTTTCATTTTCCTGAACTCGAGTGAAGCCTGATAAATTCTCTGTAACTTTGTGTCTACTGATTTCATTTCGCGGTATCGGTTTGAGAGGTATTTATTATATCCCCGTAAACGACCAACAACATTTTTATCTTTCTCTTTATGGTACTCTATCAAGTCGTATCCAACTGTACCAGGAACACCCAGGTACTCTATGGCTCTTTTCCAAATTAGTTTATTCACGGATTCACTAAGACTCGGGTCACACACAATTACACTATCCAGAATGCGCATTGCCTCATTTGACCTGTTCTTTTCCCGGATGATGATTGTTGCCGCTCTTATAAGTGTTTTTGCTGTCTCATACCTGGGATTTGGAGGTGCCTGAATCATACTATCTGCTATTGATAAATCCCCAAATCCGCTATCTGTGTTACCTTCAATGAGGTTAGTGAAACCACGCAACTGAAACAACCTAAATGGATCAACCTCAGTCGTGTCAATGCTCTGCAATAGTTCCAGAGCAGTGTCAAAATCATATGCTGAAATCATATCTTCAGCTTGATTTAACAGATCGTACTCACAGCTTGATACTCCAACTTGCATTGCAATAAAAAGAAGCAACAAATAAATGGTTTTTCTCGGCGGGTACCTCAATCGCACTTTTCCAGTAACCTCTTAGTTAAATACTCTGGAGAATCTTGTTATTAAAAATACAGGCTTCAACCAATAGGAAGAAGCCTGTAAACACTATTACTTAGCTCACATAGAATATGTTAAGAAATTGGATCTCATAGAGGAATCTATTTTCTACATAAGTATGTATGAATTCTCTTTGAGACGCTCGATGATCTCGGCGATAACCTTTTCAGAATTTTGATCGTTAGGATCAAGCGATAATCCCGCTGCTCCCGATACTCCACCACCACCGTATTTTTCTGCTAATTGTCCGAGATGAACTTCACAGGTCCTGTTAAAAATGCTCTTTCCCAGACGAACTCTAAGCTCTGTCTGGTTTTTATGGAGTGAAATTCCAACCTGTACATTACCATCCGGGTAGAGAGCAAAGGCAAGGAATCGGTTTCCGACAGGCATTATATCAGTATCCCTGAAATCTGTGAATATGACATTGTCGTCGAGTTTAGAACGGTCGACTACTTCGAGTTTAAATTCCTCAGCGTCCATCCTGTAGCGACCTATCCGACCCTTTACTTCCGGCATATCGAGTATCTGATTTACATGAGAGCCATTCTGGATTGAGATCATTACTGAAAATGCAAATCCATGATACTCTGCCAAACCCATAAATGGATCAAGAGTGTAACTCAACAGCACCCATCCTTGCGGATTCAATACATCATCCATCGAAAGATTTGCATTGTCAATTCTGTCGGTTTCACGAATGAAGCCCTCAAACCTCTTCAGCCTTGGCGAATCGTAATAGTCATAAACTAACCTCGTGGAGCTCGGAGCAAATCCACGCTTGCCTGTTACTCCAAAAGACTTGTCATCTTTTGCATCAGCCTTTTGGTTATTCGAGAACCAAATACCAGCATTCTGGTGAAAGGGAAGATTTGCAATAATGTCCCCTTTTTGAATCTCAACTGTACCATTTGAGACGTACTGGGGATGTGCGAATACTACCTGTTCAATATTCTCCATTCTTGTGATGAGCACTCCACAACCAACCCCATCAAGATTGGCACGTGTAATCAAACGCATAAGCTGCCTCATTTTTTACGTTCAGTGTTAAATCACGCCGAGACTACCGACTTGACAATAGCATTCAAATTGTCTTTAGCCGTTTCACCGGATTTGATTTATCTAAATTTCCCCTAATGCCCAAAGGAGAAGCGATTTCTGACCATGGAGGCGATTCTCAGCCTGATCGAAAACTACTGATTGATGACCATCCATAAGTTCATCAGTAATCTCCCGACCTCGTTCAGCGGGTAGACAGTGCATGACGATACAACTTGATTTCGCCTTTTCAAGCAAACTACTATTTAACTGGAAAGATTTCAATAAAAGCGTTTTTTCTGCTGCCTTATCTTTTTCTCCCATTGAAGCCCAAACATCTGTATAAATAACGTCAGCATCCTTGGCGGCATTTGCTGGATTATCGGTAATTGTAATATTGCCTTTAGCTCCATCAAGGCATTCATCGAGAAATTTCTGTCCTGGATGGGTCTCTGGGGGAGTTGCAACCCAAAGATCAATATCCAATAACCTGGCTGCGTTCATCCAGGATCTGGTCATATTGTTTCCATCACCAAAATAGGCAACCTTAACACCCTCAAGGACACCCAGTTTTTCCCGAATGGTTAGCATATCACAAAACACTTGACAGGGATGGAAAGCATCAGTTAGCGCGTTGATCACAGGTGCATCTGACCAGTGTGCCAGCTCTTCTATGTCAGATTGATGGAAAGTTCGCACCACAAGGACATCAAGGTATCTTGATAGAACGCGGGCTGCGTCAGCTATTGTCTCGCGTCCTCCCAGTTGAATTTCCTTGTCTGTAATAAACATCGCTCCGCAACCAAGTTGCTGAGTGCCGACTTCAAAGGAGATGCGGGTTCTGAGTGAGGGTTTATGAAATATCAAACCTGCCATACGTCCACTTAGTAATTGAGGACAAATTCCAGCCCTGGTTTGTTCCTTCAAACGCATCGCATGATCAATTAGATCAATGAATTCTTCGCGATTTAAATCCATAAGGGAAAGGATGTCGCGTGTTTTTTTACTCATTTATTCCTCGAGATATCTGTTGGTTTTAATATCCGTCAACGTTTTGCTCTACATTAAACCTGACGGATACAGTTCAAATTAGTAAATCAAAATGATTTCGTGGACTAAAATACAACCCTAATGATAATTTCCCAAATATCTCACTGAAGATAGTGAAATGGGAACGAGAAATCACCCCGCTTTTTCAAGCCGGATGGAAACTTCAAATTACTCCTTTCTGGTATTCTTCTCAATTTTATCGAGCACATTAAGTATCCCTGATATTGAATCAGGTAAGTTTGCCGCTGGGTTCCGCTGTGTGCTGTCCAAAGTTCCGTCCGTCGGCAATTGAAACTGTAGATTTGAAACCTGACTGATGAGCGTATCTCGGAGTTCTTCGTAATTTTCCTGACTAAACAAGAGTATTTCAGCAACATTTGTAGCCCCCTGCCCGGCAGTCTGTATTTTCAGAGTAGCTAATTTCCGGCTTCTCTGCATAGGACCTTGCCGAAGATCAATATTGGTGATCCGTGAAAATGGGACCAGTACCTGCTTTTGCCACCAAACCCCGCTTGAAACACGCAATTCGTTATCATCATAGTAATATCTGAATTTACTCCAGAATACCTTAATATATGCATGGGTACACATTGCAATAATCAATAGCGATGCGGGAAGGATCAGCAATTGGGATAAAGGACCCTCTACAACTGATACTATTATCCATATCACCACTGTGAGGATAATCAATCCTAAAGATGTGATCCAATGTACAGCCACCCAAAGCTTTAAGGCACTCTCTGATAATCGCTGTTCCGTCATACCCTCCTCCTCTTTTCTCCCCCCCGGGAAGCCCACATTACTTTTAACGCATTAGTACTACTTTACGGTTTGTGTTCAGGTTTCCTGCGTTCAGTTGAATTATGTATACTCCACTCGAGAAACCGGAGCCGTCAAATTCAAAAGTATGAGATCCAGATGGGAGTTTACCATAGTTTATTTCATCAACCAGTCTTCCGGATATATCCCAAATTTTGAAATGAGCATTTGATTCAAATGGAAGTTGAAAATCAAGTTTTGTGCTCGGATTAAACGGATTTGGCCATGCAGCACTGAGCTCAAAACCGCTTGGAACCTCAACATCTTCAGACAGACTAGAGAATTCACCGATACTTATTGAAAGCGGAATGTTGTATCTATCGCCTTCAGCATTGTGGAATAATTCTAAAACAAGACTGTAGTCCCGTTCGGGCATTCCTGTTGAGTTGATACTTAAACCGAAGTTCGTTCTCTCGGCTGGCTGAACTAATCCAAGCTGCGGATCAAAGCTTATCCATGCTAAATTTGGGGAAATTTCAAATCCAACAAGCCGGTCGGTTGGAGTAACATTCATCAATCCGATGAAGGTCCACATAAGTGGGTCCCATCGGTTTGTGATAATACAGTCGAGCGGTCGGTCAGCAATACTCATTCCTTCAAATCTGAGGTAACGGATGAGTATCATTTCACCGGTTTCAGGATTCATCTTATGCAATGCTAAACGGCTGCCCTCACCAACTTCCTCAGGATGACGATTATGAGAAAAGATGTAAAGGTTGAATCCATCTGGATCTTCAGCAAACCACGTCATTCCAATTGAATAGTTAGTTTCCCCCTCATACTCGAATTCCGTTACAATATTTCCGAGTGTATCGAGTTCATAGAACCTTCTTCCCGTCATTGATTTGGTGAAAAAAGTCCCGCGAGTCGGTGACCATGTCATCGCCTGAGTGGGATTTTCCGGAGTTGTCAATGAATCGACAAAAGCTCCTTCTCGAGTAATCTCAATGATTCTCCTCTGCTCCACTGCAACGAGGTTTTCACCATTAAAATCAAGTGTCGTATATCCACGTGTAATATTGGAATCAAGATTAAATTGATGAAAATCTTCAAGATGATTCCCATCCCGGTCAAAGACATAAATCATATGTGGAAAGTCACGACGAGATAACTGCCCGGAGATGTAAAAATTAACTCCATCGAAGGCCAGACCGTAGAGACCAGAATCATCTACGGAATCACCCACAGCATAATTAAACAGTTCTCCCCATGCCAGATCGACATCAGGTTCGTCGTTATCGGGCCGCAGGATTAGTTCATATTCGAGGGGACCGTTTCCCTCATTCCAGACCTCAAAAGCCGTTTCAGCGACAGAATCCGGCCAAACAGGAACAACTAGCTCTTCGACATCAATGTTAAAAGTCGGATATGTCATGATGAAATCCACTTCAACATCCTCACCTACTACTATCTGAATATCTGCAGTCACTGCTTCGTTGTAATAACGACGCTGGGCAATGATGTTATATGTGCCCACAGGAGCATTCTCAAGTACATATTCCCCATTCACACCAGTCAAACTGAAGAAACCTGTCCCATCAAGCATTACACGGACATCTTCCATAGGTTGATCACCTTCAGCGGCAATCACTGTCCCATGAATGGAGCCAAATTCAGTAAGTGGTCCTGTTGTAAACCGAATAGACATATCCGTCCCAATATCTTCGGTACGAGGGTCCCAATCACGAGCATGAGCAATTGTCATTCCATCTTTTCGATCAGGAGAGGAGAAACCAATGGTCACTGATTCTTCGGGGTAATCACGTCCTGGTCCATTAACATTTCCAGCTTCATACAAGAACTGAAACTCTCCATCACCTGTTGCGGTTGGTACAATCTCCGGGTTGTATAAATGAACCGCAAATGTGTGCTGACCGGCTCTATCATTGAAATTGCGCCATTCAACAATAAAACGATCCGCATCTTCATCATGCTTTGTATAGACCTGTCCACTCCAAATGTCGTGCCAGAAAGGACATAGCATAGCTGGAGGTGCTAATGGGCTGCTCATTTCCTGATTATTCCATGAGACTTGAGCACTGCGACCAAAACACAGCCACCCGTTGGTGCTTATTGTTATCTGATCATATGCCTGACCGAAATAAATAAAATCCCAAGGGAGATTTACAGTAGTGCTCATACCATGCATACCAGCGTAATTGTTGGCACCTCCATCATCCTGATCATTCAGATTTAGACGGTTGTCACCGGCTTCCCAGTCATATTCCGGGTTCATTCCCCCAGTTGTATCTCGGGTATCGAATGCCCAGTACCCATAACTCGTCGGTCCCTGTGGTGCCACTTCTGCGTTTCCACCAATCATGACAGGTATAATCAAACTGTCAGACCTTCCTTCATCATCCTCAAGAAGCAAGCCGAACATGACTTCACACATTGGATAAGAATTTGGAGCCGCAAATATCTCAAACGGTTGCCGGTTGTTATCCACCTGTTGACCACTCTCAATCTCACCGAGAAATGTCTCAGCAGCGCGAATTTGAATTTTTGGGTCAATGCAGTGCAAAGAAGCCCTTATTGATGTTGCGTCAAGTTCACCGTCATTTTCTATCGTTACAATAAGGTTATCTATCACACCGGGTTCTAAACCATCATTTTCAAAACCAAAATCAACAATATTGAAACTATATCCGACAGACTGAAGGTTGATTCCCTCACGCCATCGTTCTTCACCATATTGAATGACAAGTTCAAAACCAAGCTCAACTCCATTTGGCATATCAGATGGACATCTGAAAACAAACGGCTCAGCACCTGCACCAAATTCGCCAGGGTTGATCTCAGCGTAATCTGTTTCATTCCGGATTAATTCAACCCATGGTGATGTTGTAGTTAATGTAGCTGTAAAGGCTTCGCATTGCTCTTCACCGGGATTTGACAACATAATACCAATTTCAATCGTTTCCCCTGGATTTATAAAAGCATCTTCATTGCCCGAGCTCTCACCTTCATTGTTGTCATCAATTTCGACTCCAATTATAGAAGCATAAAAAGGCTGATCAATAACTTCAAAACTCGTTTCAACAGGTACTATATTCTGACCAGTAACAGTCATCAAGTACTCACCAGCTTCCAATGGATCAACAACAATACTCAGCCGACCATCTTCATCAGTATATCCACCATAACGAATTTCATCTTCTTCAACCATCCGGAATACATGGACATAAGCACCGGGCACAGGCTGGTCATTTTCAAAAGATATTGTAGCTTTAATAAGATTTGTCCCTGTGGGTTTTTCAGCAGAAAAATCGATTACCACCGGCTGAGGATCTTTTGTCCAAACCTGCAATCCAGGATCTCCCATCAAAGTATAAGTAAAGAAATAATAACCTACGGTTTGCCCATTATTATTTTGCCTGTACGATGGATATGTATCCAAAAGGCTGAGTTTGGCACTTAGACATAAAGCACCGAGTGTGTGTACTCCCTGATTTAAGAGTGCATTGTAGAACTGGCCATCCAGAGTATTATTGAACCATGTATGTGTGTGCAGGTCAGTTGGACCAAAGCAGGCTATCCCACCTCGTGGTCCATTCTGCCAGGATCTCAAATATGCTTCAGCCCTACTCTCGGGGTTAGTGTCGTTCCAGGAATTTGTATAATCATTCGTACCGCAAACCATTCCGGTAACAACCGGCAACATTGCCCCGTTGCGCATATCATTTCGGATGTTATTAGAATATATCTGCCCCCAGGTCTGATATCCTCGGAAATTTATGAAGCCAACACCATTATTAACACCATTGTAAACAATATCGAGTCTGGGTCTTTCCCCTCCATGGTAATTAGCATAGGCTTCGTGCATGTTGTCACGACTATATCCCACATTTGTCATCAACTCTCTGACTGCAACGTTAGTTTGTATACAAGAGCCAACACCACAGGCAATAAGTACAGCCCCCTCAACCCAGGGTTGTTCGGTAAAGGGCGTATTCTCATAGGCAAGGATTTTCGCAACCATCCTGTCCAGTTCCTGAGGGGTAGCAGCCGGAAGTCTACCAATAAATCCTTCAGGTATCCAGGAATCGATCCCGGCTTCTCCTTCCCAGCAAACAAACTGATTCTCGGATGCATGATAACCCTGTCCTTCACCTCGGTTGTCGTGGAAATAAGGATTTGAAATCTGCCCTGTAACATCTCCAGTTAGCAAAACGAAGGTAGGAGGAATATCCCATTCGTCCCAGGCATCCTGCAAATATGCTTCAAGGTTTTCACGACGGTTTCCAATTTCGCTCAGGTCAGCAATTGAAACTTTGTATCCCTTTCGCTCCTTCCATTCAATCAATGGTTGCAGTTCATCCAGGACACCATCGTTGGCGATAACGATCACATAATGTCCAAGCAAATCCTCACGCATCCCGGTGTCATCACGATCAGGTTCACCTGTTCCATACAACCTTTCCAATTGACGATATACTGGAAATTGAAATTTTCGTCTGGCGTTTTCCTCTTCCCCGGTATCTGAGAATTCAACTTCAACCTCTAAATTACTGTAAAGTCTGAGTTGTCGTGTTGCGGGATTATAGCTAAATGGCATTAAGTCTATCAGAGCCATTTGTTTCCCACCTATTGAGAATACCTCAGAGATAACCACAGGATTTGCTGGATAAAACTCATCTTTCTCATATAACTCGCTGAACATGACAGATTGGTTTTCAGAACCGGGTTTATCATGATTAATGATTGGGAAAGGTGAAATGTCTATTTCTGGTAGAATTTCGGCATTACCGAATTTGAAGTTAATGGTAGGTTGTTTGCCCTGTGGGACCTCAATCCATTGACTCCAAGAAGGTAATGAAGGTCCACCAGGCTCTCCGATAAGACCATCGGATTCGATATCAATAGTCCGAAATTCTCTGCCTGATATCTCAATCTTCTCAAACATAACATCAGCAGATGGCATTTCGAGTCTGAGTTGAGCAGTTTCTTGATTAAAAACAACTTTTGCATCGTTCAGTCCACGCGCTGAGGTCTGAACTGAAAAAACAGATGCGACCAAAATGATGGACGAAATTAATTTCCAAGGTATATTGAACTTCAAGATTAACCTCCCGGGTTGCCTGAGTAAAGTTCATTTTCAAATCTGATGTATGACTTGAGTAATTTTTTCAATCACATCTATCAAGGACTCAAGTGTCAATCGGATCTGGTCTCAAATTTTCAGTGCTGTTCTTTTCCTATCGCTGATTTGAAAAGGATCTTTCAACGGTCAGCAATAATCGAAAGATTCACACAACAATCTTCCGATGAAATCGGATAATATATACAGTCAGGTAAGAACCGTTATTTTCGCAGTAATTCAGGGATTTGTTGTTCAGTCACAGCATGACAACTGGTAAAGCAGAGGACAATTCCACTTTACCAGTAATATTCTTAAGAGTAAAATAACTTAGATAGTTTCTTATCTTGATTCCCTATCGGGATTCATCTACTACCTACCTAATCGGTCCATCTCTGATTCGAGAATACGCATCCGCTCCTCAGCCTTATTCCTTGCATCTTCAGCTTTGAGTTTAGCTTTGATCGCGGCCGCTCGGGCTTCCTGAACACGGTTATCATTACTCAGTTCAACAGCTTCCTGAAAATACTCCTCAGCCGAATTGTAATCTTCTGTAGCGTGTGCATCTGCACTCACTTCCATAGCTGCCTCGAGGGCTTTTTCTGCTCTCTTGAGCTCTCTCTCGGCTGATACATCACAACCAGATAAGAAGGTTACCGATGATAAAACGAAACACAACAACAGCACTAAAAAGATACGGGACATTCTTATCTCCTATTTGTTTGGCAAAACTAACATGGAATTCAATTTGAGATCGAGTTTTCTCAACAGTTCAAATAAGCTGCTTATTCTCAATTACATGCAAATTGAGAAATTCGAAAAACTCTGAGGAATTAAATTATCCTCAACCTAAAAATATAACAATGATTTGCTGAAAAAATAACCCAATTTCAACAATTTTTTCCGAATAATGATATTATCATCACGTGGCAGAGATCTTCCAGGTCTAAACATCCCTTTCCTCGATAGCCTGCCTGCCCAACCTTAGCGGGATCAATAATATAAGAGCGTTCACACACGCAACCATCGCCACCGCACTGAGAGCACGTCCTGCCGGGAATGGACCATTCCCGAGTAAATACACAAAATACCCACTTGCCGGCCAGCCCAGTATTGCCACCATAACTGCAACGTATAAAAGGCTTAAAACAACCGTTAATACCCCCCCAGGAGTCGAGGCAATCCGCATCGGGCTCTCTTCCTTGAAGTCTGGAAAAAGAGCACCCATACCAATACCAAGACCAGTTAAAGCAACTCCCATCAGGAACGTGCCAACAGTTGTTAATATCATCATCGCTTGAGTGACATTTAGTACCTGATTGGTTATCCAGACGATTATCTCGCATAGTCCCATAAAGATGACAAATGCGAGGAAGAATTTCTCCCAGAAGAGCATACTCACCGAAACCGGCGCACCCCGTACAACCCAAAATCCACGACCTTCGAGACTAATCAGCGGGAATACAAATCGAACAGAGAGGGTCGCCAGAATAAATCCCGTAAAAGCAAAATTCAGAAAGAGCACCAATATTTTCCAGTGCGGGTTGTCAAAATTAAAGCGGGAAGAAACATATATCAGGTTCAACAGATAAACCATAAGAAATGCGACGAGAATCAGAAACTGTCCCCATTGACTGGGATTCCTGATAAACATCAGGACATCCTTGAGCAACATTGCATTTAGGGGATTCGGAAGCCAATTTCGAGTGAAACGATACGCAGCTTTTTGCGACTGGTAATGACTCTTTCGCCCGGTAAAGTCCTCGAACGCTGCCCAGCTTGGGTAGTAGACTCTTGAAGACAAAACAACAATCCAGCGTAGCCAGACGATTGAAGTTAGTGTCAGAAGCGATAGGATAAACAATACTCTTACATTATTGCCCTTTCGTGTCTCGCGCATTGCTGTTGCCAGCCAACTCGGTGGGGTTAATGGAGATTTGCTCTCCTGGCTAAGAGTAGATATGTACTGTTCAGCAGCTGAGGTTCTGATCTTTCCCTCAACAATAAGTCCCTGACTTCGCTCATTAACGACATACAAAATTGTCCCGATCAGGAGGACAGACATCAATATCGTAACCAGTCGGGCTGAAGTGAGGCGTACGAGAAAAACAAGTCCGATCAGAATAGCAACTCCGAATTCTGCTGAAATCAGAATCAGAGGTCCTAACCCGAACACTATCAACATAGTCGTCATAAAAATCGGGATATCCATCACCCAGCCCCAGGCGATTATTAGTGGCACACCTAAAACGGCAAGCGACCAGGAACTGTAGGTGAGGTTATCCATAAATCGGCTTAAGAAAACGCGGCGGTGGGAGACGGGACGGGCAAAGAGAAACGGAATTTCATCCGATCTATAAATCGTGGCAATGCCTGTGATAAGATTACTGACGACGAGCATTGCAAAAAGCGTAAACCAGGTAATTGGGATTATTTTCCACATCAATGGTTCACCAATATCCTGAATCGCGAGCAGCTTTTCGAAAATGATTTTGAAGAAATATGTAGCTCCGATACCAAATCCAAAAATAACAATCACCGAGATTGCTTTCCCAACTCGCATTTTTAAGGTATCAAGCGCAAACGATCCCCAGAGAATCCGCAATTTCCAGCCCATGCCTGTCATCGGAAACTGCGACATTAGATAGTTGTCTCTTTGGTCATTTCGAGGAAGGCCTCCTCAAGGCTGGAATTGTCTTTGGAAATCTCTTTGATCGTGCCTTTTGCTATAAGCTTTCCCTTCTTGATAATTCCAATTCTGTCACATAATTCTTCGGCATTGGAAAGGGTATGCGTCGACATAAACACAGTCCCCCCACCCTTACAAAATTCGACGAGAACATCCTTGACGAGTTTCACACCAGCGGGATCGAGTCCAACCATCGGTTCGTCGATGAACACTACTTCCGGGGAATGGACAAACGCAGATGCCATAACAAGCCGTTGTTTCATACCATGTGAATATTCACCGGCACGTTTATCCGCCCATTCTTCCATATCAAACCTGCTGAAGAGGTGATTGACCCTGCGTATAGTATCGTACGTATTCATTCTGTAAAGCCCGGCGCAGTAAAACATAAACTCGCGTCCGGTGAGGCTTTCGTAGATATAGGGACTATCCGGGACAAATCCCATCAACCGTTTGGCAGGTATCGGATTCTCCTGAACATCATGCCCGACTATCCTAACCTTGCCCGATGATGGACGTGTAAGACCCGTCGCGAGTTTCATTGCCGTAGTCTTCCCCGCGCCGTTCCGCCCGAGAAATCCAAACAACTCACCGGGATATACGTCAAGGCTGAGGCTGTCAAGGGCAATCGCTTTACCGTAACGTTTAGTTACGCCATAAAACGAAATTGCAGGTATTCCGTGTGAAGTATCCAGTTGAAAAATCTCTAAAAAGCAGTTGGAATATCGAATTAATTATGCCCATTCAAGGCTAAGATTTATCAATCCTCGAAGTCTAATCTGGCACATCATTTAAAGATAATAAAAGGTAAGGGAAAAGTCAATTGAAAGTGGGGTGGGAAAAACATGAATCACATCGTGTTGAACTCTCCTTTTTATCGCCTACGGGCACTACGCTTGTGCCCCCTTTCACTAGGGAGTATTACACATTCCTCTCGTAAAACCCACCCAAACCAATTGCATTCCCCCAAAACCTTTATTATCATAGAAAATATCTAAGTGCAATTATCTCACAATCAGCAGCTTCATGGAATCTAAAACGAACAAAGAAAAGATC
>JABGPL010000079.1 GCA_018644935.1 Calditrichota bacterium
TTAATCATATCTTTTAACGTAAGATTAAGTACAATTGTGATCAAGGTCAATTTTAAAGAGTTGTAAGTGCAGTATCTTCCCTTTTACGGATGTAGTTTCACTCTTGCACGTTTGCTCTGATACCAACAATCAGGGTTAACCTCTGCTTTTTACTTGTGTGATTTTCACTCCAGAGTCAAAGAAATCCAATTTAAAGAAGACAGTTAAAACATTCATGAGCCAGTCAGTAACATCTAAGTTTTACACCATTCGTTATGCTGTATATGGCGCAGTGATTGGAATTTTCTTTCCAGTTTTCGCCACAATACTGGGCATTTTAGAGCATCATCTGACATTCAGCCTTCAGGGCATCATCGAAGCACAAGTGCTGGGTGCACCGTTTTCGTCTTTCATTTATACTGTTCCGGTTTTTTTGGGAGTGATTGCTTCAATCGCTGGTAGATACCGAGATGAACTGGCTGCTGAGGTATACTTCAGGGCTCAATCTGAAGAGAGGTTGAAATTACAGATGGATGATTTGGAGGTAATGGTTGTAAAGCGAACTGAGGAGTTGAGACACGTCCAGAAGCAAATCATTGACTCAACCCATCGAGCTGAGCTGACTGAAATAGCTACAAAAGTTTTGCATTTTAAAAATTGATTAAACTGATTGTAGAGAAGAAGGATAACTTCAAAAATTGTAAAGCTGACAGGAGAGTCATCCGTCAGCTTCACGTTTTGTTTTGAGGGTCAAACTAGCAACTACTTGACCAGAACAACCTTCCGAGATGCTTCGAAAGTTCCTACTTGCATCTGAATGATGTACAATCCTGCTGAAATAGTCTCGGCGTGCCAACTAATAGAATGAGATCCTGCTTCATAAACCTGATCGGCAATTTCCACCACTAACCGCCCATTGATATCAAAGAGATTAATTATTGCCCGTGTTTCTTCAGGGAGTCCGAAGGAAATTCTTGCGATGTTGTTAAAGGGATTCGGGTAGATTTGAGACATACTAAAAGCTTTTGGAACCTCCTGAACCGGATCAACGGTTATTACTGATAATCCGTCCTGATGGTACTCTAAACCTTTTCCAACTATCAGCTCTGAAACCCGAAGTTCTAACTGTTTTTCTGATTCATCAGGTTGAAGCCAAAGTGAGAAAGTCTCATCTGCGCTAAGCCCATCCTGGATTTCAGTCATCAGATCGTCGCCCCAAATTGCAATCCCACATCTGCCATCATCCTGCACCTTTCCTGAACCGATTAACCGTTCATCTGAATTGACAGCGATTATCATGTCACCCTCACCGATATCCAACCCGGCACCTGCGACAACCAGGAGAGACATATTATGATCGGTATTGGCTGTGTTTATTAGATAATTGTGTCTTGTTTCGGATGGGTTCCCAACGCCTGCCAGTTCCTCCTGTTGAGGTGGGAAGTTAAGTACTACATTTTCTTCAACTTTTACCTGGTACCCTTGAGTTTCATGCCATGGGGGCATGTTGGAGAAGTTAAAGGCAGGAAGCATGAAATCACCGACCGAATTTTTAGCGATCAAAACGTTGTCAATTATCGGTGAAAGTACATAAAAGTCCGGGGTGCCAGCATCGAGATTGAACTGTGGGAAGTAAGCAATCAGGTTCCATCCTGCTTCAAGTGAGATGTCACTGTCTGCTGGGATGGGTTCGCCAGACCAAACCACCTCAAAATCATCTTCTACTTTTGCCTGATAACCTTCTGTCAGTTCCCAATAAGGAATATTGTTGAAATTGAAAGCCGGAACATAAAATCGACCGTCTTCGTCCTTGAGTATTTCGAGATGATGATGGTTTTCTCTTAAACTGAGCTGGTCAGTCAATAAAATAACATCTGGTCCTTCTTCTCTATTCCAGAAATCTTCGTTCGGTTCAATATTCATTGAAATCATATTCCAGCCAGCGGACAATGGTACCAAGAGCTCACGGGCGTTCTGATCTCCTCCGACACTAACCGATATTTCAAGCCACATCGGGACATCTAAGGGGGTATTGTGCTCAATCTGCAGGAAGGCTGAGTGTTGATGGTCTGCTTCAAGCCCCTCAGTTGATATCAATACTTCAATATCAAGCTCACCTTCAGGATTTAACTCGCCTTCAGATGGTTCAAAATCTATCCAGAAGAAATTCTTTCCCAACTCAATTGTTCGCAACCAGTCCTCTCTACCTTGTCCTATTACAACTAAGGTGTTTGTAAAAGGATAGATTTCATTGGAAACATCACCACCACAGGGTTTTTCACCATCAGGGAGTTGATAGGAGATAACTTCAGTGAGCTCATCTGTTTCTGTGTTACATTTCATTAATGTAGAGATGGAATTAACAGTTGATTGAATTAGCAGTCTGTATCCATCCGGATCGTTACTATTCCAGGCCAACCCATAACTTCGGAAACGACCATCGTTATCAACCTGTTCTACCTGGTCGCCATTTCGGTCAATCGCAAAAATATCGGAAGTTGTACTCGCCACCCAGAATAATTCATTTTCAGGATCGTATGTAATGCCGCGAACGAAACGTGGAATAGCTCCGCTTTGTATTGAGTTTCCGGTGTCCTCGCCAGATTCTGGACTAATCTGTGTAATTAGGTCGGTATCAATGGCATAAATGAAAGTACCATCGGAGGTCAAGTCCCGCCATCCGTATCTTGATTCACTGCTTTGGGCGAATTGATCGATAATCTCAAGTTCCGGTGTTAACTTGTATAATAGATTTGGACTGTCTGCATCAGGTCCACCGCCTGCAATCCAGTAGTAACCATCAAGAAATATTCCAGCTTGTATGCGAGTATTACCCAGTAGCTCGGAGGCATCAACACTCTCAAACTCGTCAAAGATATGCCCCGGAATGGAGGCCCCTCTCAAGTCAGCGGAGAATTCTAATGGACCATCACCAGTGTTTGTAATTGTGATGCTAACATTTTGCTGAGCGTTTTCTGCCAGATTGATGGATAAATTTTCACGATCTAAGGCTAATTCCGGATGGAGCAAATGGACCTCAATTTCCAGTTCTTGTTCTCCATCGAAGTCAACGTTTTCTATGAAAGCAGATGTGAATCCTCTTGCTGAAATTTCAATACCAAATTGTTCATGGGGGATTCCGCGAATTTCAAAGGCACCGTTTTCGTCAGTTAACGCATGCAGATTTTGACCTGGAACTTCCACAGTAGCGTTTGGAACAGGTTCTCCAGTCATGTTGTTTAAAACCGTCCCTTGTAATGTTCCAAGGAAGCCGGCTAACTCGTTTATGACATCTCTGAGATATTCCGCCCGGTTGAAATCGTGGTTATTGTTCATTGCAATGAAAGATATAGTTTGAACATATGTTCGGTATGCTCCTCCGCCATCAAAGAAAATACCTCTGGCAAAATCCTGATTGCAGGTAAGAATGATTTCTGAGTCATTACCAGGTCTCATTCGATCCGGTTCAGCAGCAGCGTATGCCATACCATCGCGAGTTTGATATCCGAATGAACGTTCTCCCAATCTGCTCTCATCAATTGATTGAAGCAATGTCACTTCATTATCTCTTCCAGCCCCAGCGAATTCGATGTTCAAGTAATCAAAAAGGTCAGTATTCTGATGAAGCGTACAAAATTTATTTCCTTCGATATAGAGACCTTTGTTAGATTCGAGGAATCCAATTAGGGCATTCATGTCTTCTTCTGAGTCGATCCGACTCGGTTCCGAGCCTCATGTGTTGCAGAAAAAGCCCATTGGGGCTATTAGAACATCATAATCATTGATGTTGTCCGGCAGGTTCCAGTGATCGTCATATTCGATATCCAATTCTTCGAGTGTTTGAGTAATTGCAGAGAATGCTGTAAGTTCTTCATCAAAAACCGGGTCTTCAAATGGCAGGTTGTTATCACATTGCCAGACAAAAATATTTACCGCAATGCCTGTTCCGGGTAGAATGAGTGCCAACAGAACAGCAAAACCAATTATTTGAAAAGTTTTCATATTACCTCTTATGTATTATGGACGCGGTGAATATCTGCACTGACAAATGTAGATAAACGAGATACGAAAATCAAGCTTAGTGTTTTGATATGCCAGCAAAATTTTGACACTTAATTATACAAAAGTGTCAAAAAAGGCTGTTAAATAAAGGAAAAACTGCGATAAACTCAAAATAAATTATTTATATCCCTGATTTTCCTTGACAGGAAAGGCTTTTACGCTGTATATTCGACGCATAGTAAACACCACCGTAGCGTCAAGTTAACTCAATCCTCAGGAGGACAAATGAACAAGGCGGATCTCGTTCGTGCCATCGCATCCGAAACAAACATGACATTCCGTGACACAGAAGCTGTCCTAAAAGCTTTTACGGATACAGTTATGCAGGCTGTAGCAGATGGAGAGAAAGTTTCGCTCGTGGGCTTTGGTAGTTTCCACAGCATTACCCGCAAAGCTCGCACTGGGAGAAATCCTGCAACCGGTCAGCAGATTGATATCCCAGAAAAGTCCGTTCCCAAGTTTACACCTGGTAAAGAATTTCGAGATAAGCTTTGATCAAAAGAACCAGAGTGTTTTTAAAGGGAAGGTTTTTTTTAACCTTCCCTTTTTTTATCCTACCGTAACCTACCGAAAGATCTTTTCAGATAAACCACCATCCAGAACAGAAGTTCAAGTGCAATCAAATCAAGTGATATTTGCGATATTGTAACATCTTTTGCTTGATTGTAATAACTTGAATATTTATACTATATTGAAACATTGGATGAAAAGTGTAAAGTCTATGTCGTTCAAGCAGCCAAATTTGATTCGGAGTATTTCTTTAAGGAGAGAATACGCCCGAATCCAGATATCCTATTATGCTATTTCGGAGTTAAAGATGAAACAAATTTATTTAAGTTGTATGTGTATTTTTTTGATGGCAGCCTACATGCCCGTGCACACTCAGGATCAATCTGACATTGAGGTTTATGGAGGTCTATATGATTACTGGATGGATGCGACATCTATTGCTGTTTCCGAAGATGTCGGGTACGTTACTACACATAATGGTTTAGCGGGTGTTGAGTTTGATCGAGCTCAAGCGACCCTGTTGGGGGTTAATCGGGAGGTCTGGGTAACTCATCTATTTATAAACGAAGATAATATTTTTGCATTAGACCCAACCTCTGGAATGACCATTCTGGACAGGGAGAACCTCGAAATTATTTCAAATATAGAAACTCAAAGCCCAAATCAGGATATCATCGTAAACCGGGATATTGCATATATCGCAAATCATATGAACGGCCTTGAACTTATTGATATATCCGATCCAGCAAACCCGGAAATGATTGCCCGTCTTGACCTGCCTGGAGCTTCACTAAAACTAGCATATTTTGAAAGCATTATTTATGTTGCAGCTGCGGAGGCAGGTCTACGAATTGTTGATGTATCCAACCCACAGGAGCCGGTTGAGGCTGGTTCTTATGAACTTGATGGAAGAACTGTTGATGTAAATATTTATGGACAGTATGTTCTAATTGCAAATGATGAAAATGGTGTTGGTATCCTTGATATTTCAGATCCTGAGAATGTGGAAGAAATCAGTTCATATCAGAGTGAGGGAGAAGAACCTCTTAGGAGGATTCGAGAGGGAGGCGATTTTGTTTACGCTTTACATGGGGAGAACAATATAGAGATACTTTCTGTCTCTGATGAAAATGAAATTTCTCTTACAAATTTGTTCATGATTGACGGTTGGGTTGTTACCAATATCGTACACGATGCGACCAATCTTTATGTCTCATTGAGTTTACCGGATGTTTATGGTGGTCGTGTTGCTCGAATTGATATGGAAAATCCTGAAAATGTAGTAGTAACAAGCGCATATCAATCAGTTGGGGAAGCTCAGGACGTGACAATTATTGGAGACTATGGTTTCCTGAAAGATGCGAATCGGCACGAAGATAGCGGCTATAGGATTTTTGATGTCACAAATCCTGAAAACCCTGTTCATGTCTCTTCTTTCGCCGCAATTGGAGGATCAGACATAGATCAAATTGATGATTATCTTTTTATTGCCAGTGATGCTGTCACGATATATAATTTGCGTAATATTGACGAACCCCGTCAAGTAGAAGCGTATGGTGAGGGAATATTCGATATTGTCACGTGGGATGATGTTCTATATGCGGTTGTTCAGGATGAAGGGATACAAATTCTGAATCCCGATGATCCTGATAATATCGAAGTCATCGGCCAGATTGACGATGCTGCAACTCACATAGGCGCGGATGAGGATTTACTGTATGCTCTGGGAGATGGGCTAAGAATTTATGATGTTTCCAATCCGGCTGAAACAGCTCTACTTAATACAGTGGATAATTTGAACGGAGATGAAATAGTTATTCAAGGTAATCTGATATTTCTGATCACATATGATGCAGACGCAGGTGATGGCTTCCAGATTGTCGATTACGCTGATCCTGAGAACCCGGTTGTATATGAGCTTTTTGAGCCTGAAAACAGTTTAGTGGATTTGGATGTTCAGGGTACTTTTGCCTATCTAACGTGCGAGGGTGCGCGATTGGAGGTTATTGATATTACCAATCCTGCAGAACCAGCGGTTGCTGGATTCTATGACAATGACTTTGGAGAAATGTATGGTCTTGAGGCAAATGGGATTTATACATACGTTGCCGAGCGGGACAGAATTGTCGTCTATGACTGCCACACAGCAATGGGTGTTAATTTACCTCCGGAATGGGAGGAGATCCCCGAAGATATTATTGTCAGTGAATCAGAGATAGCGGAGTTCCGTGTTGTTGCTTCCGATGTTGATGAACAGGAACTCACAATCACAATGGATCTGGATGATTTCCCGGAAGGTCCGGTTTTTACAGATAATGGGGATGGCACTGCTGAATTCAGATGGCAGACAGGATTTGAAGATGCAGGAGGATTTCAGGGTGATGTGACCGTTTCAGATGGTGGAAATGAGATATCGAGTCGTGTCAGGGTTATAATTCGTAATTTTAACAGACCTCCAGTAATTGCAAATCGAATCCCTGATATTGTTGTTGACGAAGATATTGGGGAATTTGAGATTGCGTTGCTTGATACCATCTTCAATGATCCTGATGGTGATAATATGACCTACAGAGTGCAATCTGATGTCAGAGAGCTTAACGTCACAATTGTCAATCGTCGAACCTTGAAGATGCGCCCGGAACTAAATTTTAACTTTCCAGAAGGAACTGATGTCCAGTATACTGCAACAGATGTGAACAATGAAGTATTCAGCTCTTCATTCAACGTTGTCGTCGAGGCGGTAAATGATCCTCCCAGATTGTTCACTTTGCTTAACCCAAGACCAGGTACAGTTCTGAATACATTCGCTGCAAACTTCCAGTGGAATCCTACCACAGACGAGGAGGGCGACACTGTCCGCTACTCAATGTTCATGAATATAAGGCATGGTGATATTGACAGCACCTTTTCCTGGAGTGCGGGAACAGCCAATAATATGCTGCTTACTCAACTTGACACTATTTTGACCGGACTTGGAATAGATACTGTGGTAACTGCTAACTGGTGGGCAGTTGCGACGGATTCAGTTCTTTACACGGAGTCCGCGCAGCGCTGGCATATGATATTACCATCTCCTCTCCATATAGGTGAGCCGGATGATGTTGTTCCAACTGAGCTGACACTGGCGCAACCATTTCCCAATCCATTTAACAGCCGGACAACTATCCGATTTGCATTACCAACTCCCGGATTTGTCGATATGGATGTGTTCGATTCAAATGGTAGATATGTTTCCATGCTTCTAAAAGACCATTACTACCCCAACGGTTGGCAAAGGGTAACCTGGAATGGAGTCGGAGCACCAGCAGGGACATATCTGATCAGACTCAGGATGGATGATAAAGTGCTTTCGCAAACTGTCCGGTTGATTAAGTAGGCAAGGTGACAGTATACTTATCTCCTGGCAAAAACCATGAAATTACAGAGCTAACAAGATGAAGCATTTAGCAAGAAGAGGGGGGATGATTGATAATTAAGTATACTGTCACTTTAATTATATTGTTAGTCATTATTCAACAACAACTTATAAGTCAGGACAACTCAAAAGAGTGGAAGGAATTTGCTGGTTATCACGGACATTCTGGAGTCAAGTTAACATAAAAAAGGTAATGCCAATAAAATTAGAAAGCATTTCCAGTTGGTCTGTCGGATTGAAACATCCACCAACCTGATTATCCAAAAGGGAAGGTTGAAATACCTTCCCTTTTGTTTTCTCATCCTTCGTTTCATTGCGACTTCCATTATAACAGCTTAACTTATTTGGGTTAACCACGAAAGGGAGTCCAAAAATGTTATTTCAATCAAACTCTAAACGTTCGTTTCAGAGATTCTCATATGTAATTTGTATGCTGCTTGCAGTAGTTCTGCTTTCAACCGGATGCGCACCAGGTGTGTCGAGTCGACTGGCGAGAGTTGAACATTATGATCTGTCTGTAACATTTGATACAACAGCTCACAAACTTACAGGTGAAGCAGACCTGACTTTTTCGCCGAAACCCGGTGATGGAATCGGCTTTATGCTCAATCCTGAATTCTCTATTGAGAAAGCGACTATTGGGGATAAAAAAGTAAAGCTCTTGAAAGTAAACGCGTCTGCTGAAGATGACAGCCGTTCAAATGAAGGCATCTTTGAACACTGGAATCCTGACAGAGCAGCACTCTGGTTTGCAGAGGTTCCCGAAGATGTGCTTGATGCTGGTGAATTTACGATGAATATCGCTTATGCGGGTTCGTTATATACTCCACCTGATGATCGTGAGTTTTCCCGCGAGAAGATTGCCTTTGAGGTTAGCGGAACAATCAGTTCGAATGGTATATACCTTTCTCCATCAGCATATTGGTACCCCTGGATTCCCGATAATCTGGCGACACACCGCACGACAACCATGTTGCCAAAAGGCTGGAACTGCGTTACAACTGGTGACCCTTCCTGGACAGAAAATGAAACAGGTGTTACGGTCATTCACGATTCAACGGTTCCTCTGGATGGTTTAAACTTCAGTGCAGCACCATTTGAAATAAAAGAAGTGGAACACAGTGGTGTCCGGATAATGACATATTTCCTCCCTGCTCAAGCGGATTTGGCTGATGGTTATCTAAATTCATGCAAAGGGTATGTGGATATGTATTCAGAGATGATCGGTACCTATCCGTTCCCGAAATTTGCGGTGGTTGACAACTTCCTTCCCTCCGGTTACGGCATGCCAGGTTGGACGCTGCTTGGCAGCGAAGTACTGCGCCTGCCATTTATCAAGTACACCTCGCTCGGTCATGAAGTATTGCATAACTGGTTCGGAAATTCCCTTTATGTCGATTACGATCAGGGCAACTGGTGTGAAGGGCTGACGGCATATCTGGCAGACCACAAATACAAAATGGCTCGAGGACCAGCAGGTGGGATTGATTACCGCTTGAATACGCTTCGGGATTACGCAAATTACGTCAAAAATGACAACGACTACCCGGTGACAGAGTTTATCTCACGAGTCGATTCCCATGATCGGGCAATCGGTTACGGTAAAGTCCTGATGATTTTCCATATGTTGAATAAAATGTTTTCAGCTGAAGATGGTGATATGTTCAGGAAGATGATCAGTGAGGTATATCAGGAAAACCAGTGGAAAGTTGTCTCCTGGACGGATTGGCAAAATGCTGCGGAGAAACATTATGGGCGGGATCTCGATTGGTATTTCGATCAATGGGTGAAAAAAGCTGGCGCACCAACAATTTCAGCCCAGGACGTAGAAGTGACACAGAACGAAACGGGTTGGACTGCGAGCTTCAATGTTGTCACCGAACCCGCCGGAGAGAGTTTTCAGTATCCACTGATTATCCGTTCGACCGACGATTCTGGTAAATCATCAGATGAATTTAAACTGATACGCAACAATAATGAAATGCTGGAACTGTCCGGAAGTGGAAAATTAGCAAAGCTGCATTTAGATCCTGATTTTGATACTTGTCGAATGATCTATCCGGGTGAAATGCCGACGACAATAGCTGCGTTTTATGGTGACGCTGAGGGTGTGTTAGTTGTGCCATCCAGAGGACGGAACATGAAGGAGTGGAAAAAGGTTGCGGAAGGGTTAAAAAAACACGGACAGAAAGTCGTTACTGAAAACGAACTGACGGATGAAATGAAGCAAAAATCGCTCTGGTTTTTTGCCCCCTCAACCATGTTGCTCGAAGAGTTTGGTGTAAATGAGGATGTTTTTAGGATCAACCGGGCTGTAGCAGGATCGGATATTGTGATAGATGGATTCAATCTCAATGGCGAAGTTTTCGAGGGTGGTGAAAAGACAGCGACAGCCATCTTCCCACATCCTCAGATGGAAGGGAAAACAATTGTTTATACGGTTGGGTTGCCCCATGCCGATCCGGTTGCCGGAACCCGCAAGCTGCCTCACTATGGTAAGTATAGCTTCCTGCTTTTTGAAGGGGATACAAACATCAGTAAAGGGATTCTGCCTCCGAAGGGTGATAATCCACTGGTTTGGACGGTTGGTGATTAAGGCAGCATTTTAAACATAGCGTTCAACCATCAAGTAGATGTTAGACAAGTATCATCGTTCAGTAAAGTGAATCTTGGCAGGTGTTCGTGTTTCCCTTAGTTTGGCAATGGAGTAAGTGTAACTACTCAGCCTAAACATTTGTAAGAAGGTAACGACGATTCTCAGGTCTTAGAATTGTAAAACTCTGGGTACAATTCTTCCGTACAAATGGGACAAATTGAGTGTGTGAAATCGGCTTGGGAACGGTCGCGAATGTATACTTCGACGTGCTGCCAGGTTCCTTTGTCATCACGAATTTTCTTGCAATGTGCGCAAATCGGTAGCAGCCCCTTTAGAGTTTTCACTTCAGAAATTGCCTTTTCCAATTGTTCTTTCTTTTCCTTTAAAACCCCAACTAAATTCCGGCTCTCCATCAGGTCGTCATGACGAGCCATTGCAATAGTTATTGCCCGAGTGATTTCAGCGGCATTTGGCGGTTTCGTCAGATAAGCTCCCGCGCCCGCTTCACTAGCCTTTCCGAGCAGACCGGATGTTTCATGAGCGGTTAGAATCACTACAGGGGTCGGGCACTTCTTCTGGATGTGTTTTGTAGCTTCCAAACCGTCCATTTTCGGCATTTTAATATCCATTAAAACTACGTCAGGATTCAGCGATGAGCACATCTCCACAGCTTTTTGACCGTTTGAAGCTATGCCTACTTGCTGATATCCCAGTGACTTCACCGTTCTTGAAATGTCTTCGCTGACCAAATAATCATCTTCGGCGATCAGGATTCTAATATCCGTCTTCCCTTCCATTTTGTATCTCGTGTTTTTTAAGTTTTTTCGTTTTCGAAGGTTAAAGTAACCACACCACCGCTTTTATTTGTAATTTCAACTGTTCCGTTAAGACTCTGGGTTACAATCCCTCTGATCAGCTCAAATCCTATGTTGGTACCACTTAGATCCCCATTTGAAATAATTTCAGGAAAACCGGGACCATCATCTCTATATTGAAGTATAATATTACTGTTTTTGCGGGAAATGTCAACTGAAATTGAGACATTATCTCTTTTACTAAGTGCATGCTTAACAACATTTGTCGTCAATTCATTAATAACTAAGGTGAGATGATGAGCCTGTGAGCTATTAACTTTGACTGTTGATGGTGAAACGGAATAAACAAATTGTTTGTTTGAGGGCACGCTGTGCAATGCTCCGGTGATGATACTTTCACATAGTCGAGAAAGTAAAATCGGTTTCCATCCGCTCTGTGATAAAATGCTGTGCACGGTTGACAGACCTTGAATTTTCCCAACTAAGTCAGTCAATAAAGGCTGATAGGATTCAATATCTTGTTCAATTGCCTGTTCTTGTTCCCTATGTAACAAACTGATAATGGCAGCGAGGTTATTCTTTACCCTGTGATTTACTTCGCGGAGAAGCACCGCTTGAGTTTCGGAATACTCCTGCAGCTCCTTTTCCTGTTTTTTTCGATTAGTTATGTCCTGCACCATTCCAACTACTTCTACAATTTCTCCATTCTCGTTAAATTTCAAATGATTTGTTGCGGATACGATTTTGGTCACTTTATCCGGGGTAATAATCCGATATTCAAATGTATTAGGTTTTTTAGTAGTTAAAAACTCCTGACATCTCATATTTACATAATCCAGATCATCCTTATGTATATAACTCATTGACATTTCAAGTGTACCATCATATTGTTCGGGTTCGATACCATTTAATCGACAAAGATTGTCTGACCAATGGACTTCATTCGTTTCCAGAATCCACTTCCAGCTTCCTGCTACTGCAGCTTTTTCAGCCGATTGAGCCATTTTACCTGCCTCTAAAAGAGCCTGCTCAATTTTTACTCTCTCTGTTATATCACGAATGAATGCTGTAACACCAATTGTGTCTCCTTCAAAAGATTTTATTGGGCTCCAGTATGATTCATAAATCACATCCTTATTTGGCTGATCAATCTCGCTGAAATTCTCGCCAGCCATTGCTCGGTCAATACTTGTTTTAATTTTTTCTTGTGCACTTGAATCGGGTATTATTTCCAGGAAGTTCATTCCAATATTGATGTCGAGGTTAAAGATCAGTCTCATTCCCTCAAAATGTGATTTGTTGAATGCAATGTATTTGTATTCTCTGTCCAGGGCAAAAATTTTGATTTCTTTTGGGCTATCAATTAGGGAATTCATTAGATTATTACTTTCAATCAGTCTTTCTTTTATTTGTTTAGCTTCTGTGATATCCTCAAGAACATTTAAACCAATTGGACCGTACTCTGAATGTTTGAAGGATGTAATTTCAAGTCGACTCCAGAATGGAGTACCATCCTTTTTAATAGTATGAATTTCTCCACTCCACTGACCTTCAGTTTGAAGAGCCGAGGTTATCTCCTTTTTCATTTCTTCAGGATTGATTTCAGATGGTGCATAGAGAATGTTCACATTTTCCCCAATTAACTCACCAGTTTCGTAGCCAAACATATTATCAAACCGGGAGTTTGTGTAAAAAATTGTAGCATCGTCAAGCTTAACAAGATTTATCCCTTCTGTCAAATTATTCGCTATTTGGCTTTGCAACCGGATTGTGTCTTTTATCTGTTTTTGTTCGGAGATGTCTATGATTGTAGAAATTAGGGTGTCCTCTCCTTTATAAATCATAGGCTCGGAAGACATTAATACACATCCTGTTGAGCCACCCGTATCAATTACTTTCAGCTCGAGATTTCTTATGGAACCATTCTCGTTCAAGGTTTTTATTACCTTTTCTCTATCTTCTATATTCTGATAGAGATCATAAGTTGAGGAACCCTCCATGTCTTCGAGTTTGACATTATAAATATTTAGTAAATGCTCATTAGCATATAGAATTTCACCATCGGACCTTCTGCTGATAAGCAAAGGTGTAGGCACCGCAGAAACAATAGCTTTGAATCTTTCTTCACTTCTTTCTAATTCATCCTGTATTTCTCTTCGCTCAGTTACATCGTGATAAGTTCCTAAAACTCCAAGCAGTTTACCATCAAAATCGATAAGTGGAACCTTGGTGGTGCTTAGCCATATTCGATCTCCGTTTGGAGTAGTTTGAGGTTCTTCATAATCTATTTTGGACTCACGAGTGCTTAAAACGTGTTTGTCATCGCTGCGATATAGATCGGCTTCGTTCCTCCAGGTCATTTCAAAATCATTTTTACCGATAATTGATTCAGGATTTTCAATTCCGGCATCATTTGCAAACAGAGCGTTGCATCCTAAAAATGTTAAATTGGTATCTTTCCAGAAAACACGTGCGGGAATTGTATTAAGTACTAATTGCAGCAAGTTTTTGGATTTTGCCAGTTCTTTCTCAGACCGTTTTCTTTCAAATACCTCATCTTTCAATTTGGCAGTGCTGTTCAATAATCCTTTGATGGTTGGGTTAATTGTAATTAACAGAACGATAGATCCCAGGCTGATAATCAATATCGCCAAACCTCCAGCGAGGTAGGAGGCTCGTTTGAACGGTCTCTGGATTTCAGCCATATCAATCTTGCCAACTAATCCAAGTCCACATTTATTAATCGGTTCATAAGCTGATAAAACCGTTTCGCCAGCATAATCCAATCCAATCATTGTTCCTGATTCGCCTAATATTGCCCTACGCATTGGTTCAGCTAATTCAGAATCTAATGAGACAATCAAACGTTTCGATGGGTCAATCAGGTCATTACTTTTCATAAAGAAGACAATTTGATTCCCTTCCTTTCGGCCGAATATGAATTCACTGGTTATCCATTTATCTCTCATCCCTTTCTGAATAGAAAAGGCCTCTTTCAATATACATGTGTCACTGCTCATATTTTCTTGATGAGTATCCTGGCCCATTTCCAAATCACACATTGTTGTTATTATCTCAGACCAACTTTTTACAAGTGTAGACAAATCATTTCGTTTCTCTTCAATGGCTGCAAAGTACAGTTCCCGCATGACGTTCAGAGTCACAATTGTTGTAATTAATGTCATCATCACAATTGGTGTGATGAGGATAATCCGGTGCAGGTTTACGGGAACTTGATAAACGTAACTGGGTTCTGTAGCGGATTGTCGAACAGATTGTGCCAATACACCTATTCCAATGAATATAAAACCGACAGATGAATGTACAGCCATGCGAGTCATCTGTCCCCATCCATAAGCCGTTGATGTTTGAGTGATATATCCGGTGAAAGCAATAATTCCCAAAATTGTAATTAAAGCCCCTGACAACCTTAAAATGTAAGCGTTTCTTTTATACCGGATAAGAAATATATCCGCAAGAATTGCAAATCCTACCAAACAGAAACATAACGCTGTATTTGGTGCCATTCGGCCAGGGTGTGAGGTTTCGACAGTAATATAATGTTTTAACAATAATTCATCGATTCCCAGATTCACAGCAAAAATGTATTCAACCAGAGTCAACACCCCGATGGTTCCAACAATTAGCCCGGTAATAATAACGATGTTGCGCCACCGGTATTTTGTGCTTAAGAGTCCAACCCCGACCAATAAAAAACAAAGGGCAGTATTAAATTGCATAGGGACATAGGTTGGGAGTACTTGAATCAGTGATGGAATGTGAAGGAGCCACCCGGCGATGACTATAACTCCTAAGAGTGCTGATATCCCTCCCATTATCCAGAATGTAGCTTCAGAAGCTCTATTGTTTTGACTTTCAAGAGAAATGGTTTTCAATCTGGACGAATCTTTGCGAGGTTCTGTGGTGCTGTTTTTGGTAGGGTGATCAATATCCGATAATTGACTCTCTTGTCCTTCAGACTTCTTTTGCAGCTTCCGTAATGTCTCCAGTTCTTGTATCAGCTGTTCTTTTGTTTTTTTCTCATCTTTCATGAAAAATCCTCAGACTGATTTTCACCAACCAGATTGCCTGATGTGTTCGAGGTAGATTGTTACTAATTTATATGTCAAATTGATAAAATGCAAAGTTATTGATATATTAACTTTCAACCCAACAATCATCTTTCTAAAAGTTTGAGTAATTCAAAAATAAATAGATAAAATACCTAATGACCAACACAAAAAAAAGAACCAGCAACACTCAAACATCAAACTCCCGTTGCATTTATAAGGATAATGTTCTTATCTTGTCGGGATACGATATTTAGTTCAACCTTTTGAGGTACTCACATGTCAGCCTCACGATTTCTCGCTTTTATTTTGATTGCAGTTCTGATTGTCTCTGGAACCCTCGTTACGGATGCTCTGGCGGCGATGAAACTCCCTGGAGGATTCATTGATCCGACAGCTGAAGACATCCCTAATGATCCGGGCGGTCAGATTCAACTGAAATGGAAACTCGATGGGAATGTTCAATCCATTACCGATGTAGATGTCTTTCGTCAGATTGCCGGTGCTCCAAATTGGGAGATGATTGGTTCCGTGGCTCGCGTTGAGTCAACTTTTGTGGATGCCGGAGCAGAAGATGGGATAAATTACTCCTACATGCTGAAAGCTACCGGACCGGGAAGAGTATACGAATCAAAGCAGATGGACAATGTCGTGAGCTCAGCTTCATGGTTCGACATGCGAAAAATCAATCTCTTAATAATGACGTTTGTGGTGCTCGTTCCCGTTATATGGTTCGGGGCTCAAGCAGGTAAGCGGGACATGTTCATTCGTAAGATTGCCGGTTTACAGGCGGTCGAAGAGGCAGTTGGTAGAGCGACTGAAATGGGACGTTCCGTCCTGTTTATCCCCGGAATCCAGGATCTTGACGATGTGCAGACACTTGCGGGTATGACTATTTTGGGATCGGTCGCAAAGATGACCGCTTCGTATGAAACCCGGCTTGATGTTCCAGTGGCACGGTCACTCGTGATGTCGAACGGACGTGAGGTTGTGAAAGAGGCATTCATGTCGGTCGGCAGACCAGACCTCTATAACGATGATATCGTTCACTACGTAACTGATGAGCAGTTCGGGTATGTCGCAGCGGTTGACGGCATCATGGTCCGCGAGAAACCTGCTGCGTGTTTCTACATGGGTGGCTTCTTCGCGGAATCTTTGATTTTGGCTGAGACAGGGAACCATGTTGGGGCAATACAAATTGCAGGAACTGCAATGCCGTCGCAGCTGCCTTTCTTTGTAGCTGCCTGTGATTACACTTTGATAGGTGAGGAGTTATTCGCAGCATCGGCATATCTCTCAGGCGATCAGAGGATGATAGCCTCGCTCAGAGGTCAGGATGTTGGTAAACTCGTTGCAATGGGCTCGTTGATTGTTGGTTCCCTGCTTGTAACGTTCAGTAACTTTACAAATGGAGCAGGGTTCTGGGGTAAACTGACTGATGGGTTTATCAGGTTGTTTTCGCTGAATTATTAGATTTCCGTACTGTCACACGCCCTCGTGTGACAGTATTAGTCATAGCTAATCTGGCAGACGAGGGCGTCTGCCAGCACATAAGTAGGATAGGCATTCCTGCCTGTCCATCCGTCGGACGACGGATTCATTAATCGTGGGTTTTGAATCGCCTTGCAGGCGATTGTCGAACAGGATGTTCGACCTACTGATACGGAAAGACAAGAATAAGGAACACATAGATGGAAATACCAAAAGCGATAAGAGGTTTTTTCGACGGCGATAAGATCAAGCAATGGCCCGGAAAACTCGCAAAAAAGACGCTCTGTCTGGAATACCTCGCTGAAAAGATCGAAGCCGGAAAAGAATTCTCTGATACTGAGATAAAAGAAGCAATCAACGAATGGATTACATTCGGGGATCCCGTAACAGTCCGCCGCGAATTGATAGAAGCCAAAGTTCTGGACAGGTCACCTGATGGTCGGACGTATTGGAAAGTGGAGAAGGATGGGTAAGTGCAACTTGAGAGTTACGATCAGATTTCTATTTTAAATCCGGAACCCGATGAGAAGTATTGGTTATGTTTCAATGCACAAGAGAACATTTTTAGGAATTCAAGGAGGTTATGATGAAAGTAAAACATGCACTGGTAACTGTCGTCGCTATCTGCGTCCTGTTTTCGATATTTTCGGATACACAGGCTTATGAAGAGGCGAATAACGTAGCCGGAAAGAGTTCATTTTCGAGATTGTTCGCATATCCGACAGGGCGGATGATTCCATCGGGGGTTTTAAACCTCTCTTTCGGTGGTTCGTTTGCCACTCAAGGGGGGCAGGAATTTCTGGGATTGGGAGCAGTTGGACTCGGTGACGTAGCTGAGTTTGAGTTCAGCACAGCTCATATTATCTCAAACATTTTCAATTTTTCAGATCATATCGGAGCCACCGCCCTGAAGTTCAGGGTACACGAGGGCGAACCGGAAACATTTAATCCGACAATTGTGGTTGCGCTGAGAAGCAATACCTGGTCGGCAGTAGGTTCGAGTGAAAGGGGTGAGCTGACCGGCCCTGCGATGGGTGATGGTCAGAATGACCTTTCAGGTGTTGATTTTGAAACACATTTTACGACAATTTACGCTGCATCAACTTTCGACATACACCCGGCGTGGAGCACACATTTTAGTGTTGCTTACGACGAGATTCGGATAAGGGATATTCGCTATAATTATGGCTTCAATAATGGCAATCGGGCTTCCGAACCGGATGACATTACAGCAGGAATTATCTCAGTGTCTATCGGGATCGAGCATGCTGTAAATTCTCGAACCCACTCAATAATTGAACTCGGTAGTCTTCCTGAGATTGACTTTGAAGAAGATATGAGCGGTTTAAATGTTAGTCCGTTATGGCAAGGATTGGTTGGGGTCAGATTTTATATTCGAACCTTAACAACAATTGACGCAGGCATTCGCTATCGAAGTGATTATAGCGGACTCTCGGATGTTGAAATCCGCGCCGGTTTGAATCTGGGCATTGACATACAGAAAGAGATTCGGAAGAAGATGAGGAGGTAATTCAGGCGATTAAGCCTGAAGTTACTAATGTGAAAGAACAATGATTAAAGTGTCAGGTGAGGACACCTGACACCACTTAGATGTTGTCATTTCACGGAATGAAAGGGCGAATGATTATTCGCCCCTACCAAGAAAGAAAAAGAATTTTACAAATAAATCCTGAGGTATTATGCGCCGCGAAATACCGCTGTTCATAACATTCATAATCGGCACGGCTTTGATTGTGGCACTGTTTATCCCACATAATCCGTTCCCGGCGTTCGACCATGAGTTTTCAATCTGGTTTGACATTATCGCCGTGTTCGCATTCGTGTTGGGCGGTGGAAACCTGCTTAAGGTTCATGTTGACCGATTTACTCGAAAACACCCGGATCGCTGGTATAGCCTTGTGACGATTTTTGCCTTTTTGCTCACGTTGATCATAGGTTTGTTCAAGGTCGGCGGTGATCCAGGGCTCACAGGCAATTATCAAGCTGCCGGGACGTGGTTCAAGATTATCTACGACGCAGTCTTTACTCCATTGCAGGCAACAATGTTCTCATTGCTGGCATTTTTTGTCGCATCAGCAGCATATCGTGCTTTCCGGGCAAAGACCAAGGAAGCAACTGTCCTGTTGGTCGCCGCGTTTGTTATTCTTGTTGGACGAACTCCAGTGGGCTATTATCTGACATTCTGGTTGCCAGACTGGTTGTCCTTCCTGCACATTCCGAACCTTTCAGCGTGGATAATGTCAGGCCCGAATCTAGCAGGTCAACGGGCAATTATGATTGGTATCGCGCTGGGGATTATCGCAACTTCGATAAAGCTTATCCTCGGCATTGAACGTGGTTATCTTGGTCGGGAGAAATAACATGGCACAAGAAATCACATTTGCTGAAAAGATGCTGAAGCTTGACCGTCGAATAATTTTTGCGCTCATAGCACTGGCGGTAATCATTCCGATGATGATGAATCTTCAGTTTCCGGTTCGTCCGTCGCCAATAGTCGAGACAATTTTTGATAAGGTTGAATCACTACCCAATGGTTCGGTAGTCCTACTGTCATTCGATTATGGTCCTTCAACGGTTCCCGAAAATGAACCTATGGGTGATGCGTTACTCTACCATTGCATGCTAAAGGATCACAAAGTTTACATGATGGCACTCTGGCCAACCGGTGAAGCTGAGGGACAGAAAGCTATCACACGGGTCATTACGGGTCAATTCCCGAACAAAAAATATGGTGAAGATTACATCATGCTCGGGTTCAAAGCCGGAAACCAGGGTTTAATCAATGCGATATTCACCGACCTTAAGGGGATGTATACGACAGATGCCAATGGCGTTGATATAAACAGTTTCCCAATTATGAAGGGAGTTGACAACCTCAAAGCCTTCGACCTCATCCTCGGAGTATGTTCAGGAAAACCAGGCCTTAAAGAATGGGTGCAGTTTGCCGGTGATCGTGGGGATATTCCGGTTGCAGGTGGAGTCACTGCAGTTGAAGCTCCTTTGCTTTATCCCTATTATCCAAAACAATTGCTCGGTCTTATGGGTGGGTTGCAAGGGGCTGCCGAGTTGCAGGCGGCAGT
>JABGPL010000008.1 GCA_018644935.1 Calditrichota bacterium
AACCGAATAATCCTGAGAAGGCTGGTTGCTTACAAGAGCTTCTTGATGCTGTTGATACCTATATTCCGGACCCAGAACGAGCCATCGACATGCCTTTCCTGATGCCTATCGAAGATGTGTTTTCGATTACAGGTCGTGGTACAGTCGTAACTGGTCGTGTCGAGCGCGGAATTATCCATGTTGGAGACAATGTTGAGATATTAGGTCTTGGTACGAAACGTTCAACGGTCTGTACCGGTGTCGAGATGTTTCGTAAACTTCTTGATCAGGGTCAAGCGGGCGACAACTGCGGATTACTGCTTCGCGGTATAGGCAAAGATGATGTCGAGCGTGGTCAGGTTATTGTAAAGCCAGGTTCCATCTTACCTCATACTAAGTTTGAGGGTGAGGTCTACATTCTTTCCAAGTCAGAGGGTGGTCGTCACACGCCATTCTTCAGTGGATATCGTCCTCAGTTTTATTTCAGGACAACTGATGTGACTGGCGCCGTATCACTTCCCGAGGGGCGTGAGATGGTAATGCCAGGTGATCATGTCACCATTACTGTCGAGCTTCTCCAGTCGATCGCTATGGAAGAAAATGTTCGTTTCGCAATTCGTGAGGGTGGTCGCACAGTAGGCGCAGGTATGGTCTCAAAGCTGCTCGATTAAACACTCGTAAGAATATGGTGGGTTGAATGCGAAAATATGAACAACCCGACAACATGCAACATGAAGAAATCCGATGCGAGAAATAGTAACACTTGCTTGTAACGATTGCAAGCGTCGCAACTATACGACAAAGAAAAATCGGCGTATTCATACAGGGCGAATTGAGCATAAAAAATTCTGTCCTAAGTGTAATCAGCGCACTATGCACAAAGAGACTCGTTAGTGCGACAGGTCTGTAGCTCAATTGGCTAGAGCACCGGTCTCCAAAACCGGGGGTTGGGGGTTCGAGTCCCTCCAGACCTGCATTTCACAGGAGTGAAAAGTGATAAATAAAGCTATTAAATACGTCGGTGATGTTAAAAAAGAAATGTCGAAGGTGCATTGGCCATCACGAATGGAGCTGCGAGACAGCTCTGTTATAGTGGTCGTACTTTCTCTTCTTATGGCAACTTTCATTTTCGTTAATGATACAATTCTGAATTTTATCTTGAAAATGGTTTTGAGATAGTTCTGGTGAACTGTCATTGCCATTGGAATTTTCTCTATGACAAACATGAACGACGACATTAAAAAAGGTTGGTTCGTTTTAAGGGTTTTTACAGGTCAGGAAGATGCTGTCAAAACCTATTTACAGCAAGAGATTGAGATCTTGAATCTCGATGCTATTATTGGTGAGGTTTTAATCCCTGCCGAGACTGTCATTGAGATGCGAGATGGAAAAAAGCGTGAGAAAAAACGCGTCTTTTTTCCTGGGTATATCCTTGTTGAAATGGTTTTGAATCCAGATTCCAAGCATCTTATTACGAACGCGCCCAATGTAATCGGTTTTGCCGATAACACGCAGGACCCACAACCTCTTCGTAAGACTGAAGTAGATAGAATACTTGGTCGAGTAGAGGAGAAACGTGGCCAGGTAACTGTGGATATACCGTTCATGGTTGAGGATAAAGTAAAAATCAATGATGGTCCATTTAAAGACTTCATTGGTTCAATAAAGGAAATCAACCACGAAAAGAGGAAGTTAAAAGTCCTCATTTCAATCTTTGGAAGATCAACCCCGGTTGAAGTGGATTTCCTACAGGTTTCGACGAATATTTCTCAATAATCAGTCTTCCAGTGTCTGGATAGCTGAATACTGACCGAATATTTTCGGAATTCATTTTGACACATTTAGCAAAGTTTCTGGATAATCCAGAGGCACCGTTTCACATAGTGAGATGTTTGTCGCAGTGATTATTTGAACATAAAGATGTCCCAATTTCGGGCTGATAAATTATGGCAGTAAAGAAAAAAGTACAAGGCTATCTTAAGCTCCAGATAAAGGGTGGGCAAGCAAACCCATCCCCACCGGTCGGACCAGCACTTGGTCAACGTGGAGTCAACATCATGGAGTTCTGCAAGGCATTCAATGCTCGCACTGAAGATAAGATGGGAGTTGTTGTGCCGGTTGTGATTACAATCTTTGCAGACAAATCATTCTCATTTATAGTGAAGACTCCTCCTGCTGCAGTATTACTTAAACAGGCTGCCGGGATAAAGAGCGGTTCAGCAGAGCCTAACAGGATTAAGGTCGGTACGGTCACACGGGAAAAAGTCCGTCAGATCGCGGAAACGAAAATGTCCGATCTTAATGCCCACACAATAGAAGCGGCAGAAAAGATAATTGAAGGTACTGCCCAAAATATGGGACTTACCGTAGAAGGATAAAGGTCAGCGCAAATGAAGCACAGCAGACGATATGATGAGGTGAAGGCGAAGCAGGAGCCAGGCGTAGAGCTTGAACTCCTTGAAGCAGTAGAAGCTGTAAAAAAATTCGCAACAGCCAAGTTTGATGAGACAGTAGAGATATCGATTAATCTCGGCGTTGACCCACGTCATGCCGATCAGATGATTCGTAGTACAGTTTCTTTACCTCACGGTATTGGTAAAACTGTACGTGTTCTCGTACTTTGCAAGGAAGACAGAGTTCAGGATGCTCTGGATGCTGGCGCAGATTACGCAGGACTGGATGAATATGTTGAAAAGATCCAGGGTGGTTGGTTCGAGTTCGATTCTGCAATCGCCACGCCGGATGTTATGCCAATGGTTGGTCGGATTGGTAAGGTTTTAGGTCCACGCGGATTGATGCCGAACCCCAAGACTGGAACTGTAACTGCCGATATAGTCAAAGCTATTGAGGAAGTCAAGGCTGGTCGACTTTCATTTCGGGTTGACCGATATGGCATATTACATATCCCAGTAGGAAAAGCCTCTTTTGAAGCGAAAAAATTGGAAGAGAATATTTCTGCCCTTCTCTTAACGGTTCAGAGACTGAGACCATCAACAGCAAAGGGACTGTATTTTAAGGGAATTTCACTTGCTAGCACTATGGGACCGGGAGTTCCGGTTAACCGTACAAGTGCTTTGAGCTCTCTCAGATAAATTCAGCATTCAACGATTCTTTTCATCGCTCGGTGACATTTTCTGTCGGGCTCTGATAAGACTAACATAAAAAAATAGAAAAAAGCTCATGTTACGTGCAGCGAAACCTGCAGCTATTAAAATTGAAACCGCAGATAATCTTGAAACGCTTCTGAGGGATGCCAGTTCAATTCTCATGGCTGATTTCAGTGGTATGCCGGTATCTGATTTTGATAGTATGCGACGCAAGTGCTTTGAGAACAAGATTGCTTTTAAGGTTCTAAAAAACCGAATAGCAAAAATAGTTCTTGAAAAGCTTGGTCACACTGTACCTGATGAACTGCTAACCGGTCCAACAGGATTTTGTATTGGATTTGATGATCCAATCGTTCCTGTTCGGATTATTGCCGATTACGCCAAAGAGAAAAAACGTCCGATAATTAAAGGGTGTTTCCTCGAAGGTGAACTTTATGGTCCGGAGAAAGTTAATCAGTTGAAGTCCATTCCGCCTCGTGAAATACTTCTCGGGTCGGTAATTGGCGCTATTGTTTCACCGCTTAGCGGATTTGTATTTACTCTAAATGAAATCTTGCGCTCTTTTGTTGGCATTGTTGATGCCCTTTCAGAAAAAATGAAAGAGAACAACATTGAAAACGAAGGGCTTAGTGCTACAGGAGGATCTGTGGAAAATGTAATTGAAGCCATCGAGAAAATGACCGTACTTGAACTGGTCGAACTCAAGAAGGCTCTGGAAGACAAATTTGGTGTTACCGCTGCTGCTCCGATGGCAATGGCCGGTATGATGCCTGGTGCCGATGCTGGTGCTGCCGTTGAAGAAGAAGAGCAAACAGAATTTGCCGCTATTTTAACAGCCGTTGGCGATAAGAAAATCCAGGTTATTAAAGAAGTTCGTGCAATCACTGGCCTCGGGCTGAAAGAAGCCAAGGCATTAGTTGATGAATCGCCGAAACCGATTAAGGAAGACATTCCTAAAGATGAAGCGATGGCTATCAAAGATAAGATCGAAGCCGTTGGTGGCCAGGTAGATATCAAGTAGGTTATTCACCGATTTGATAGATACTGACCAAATGAAGCATCATTCAAACTCATCTTTGAGAAACTCATGGAGACCATTTGAAAGCATATAAATCCATTCCAAGAATCAGCTTTTCCAAGATTGACCCGGTTCTGGATATGCCGGATTTGTTAGAAGTCCAATTACTTTCTTTTCAAGAGTTTCTGCAGTTGGATGTTCCGCCTGATAAGCGTGAACGGAAAGGGTTACAGGCAGTGTTCCTTAATGTTTTTCCAATTTTGGATAACCGTGAGGAACACGTCCTGGAGTTCATTGAGTACTATGTTGCACCACCAAAGTACAGCATACAGGAATGCCGCGAGCGAGGAGTTACATATTCTGCACCATTAAAGACAAAGCTTCGGCTATCCAGTCGGGACGATTATGATGCAGAAGGTGATTTTAGCCAAACGCTCGAAGCTGATGTATACTTAGGCAATCTGCCATTAATGACGACTGAAGGAACATTCATCATTAATGGTGCCGAACGAGTAATTGTCAGTCAGCTTCATCGTTCACCCGGTGTGTTCTTTGGTGATTCAATCCATCCGAATGGGACGAGAATATTCTCAGCTCGAGTTATTCCATTCCGCGGATCATGGATTGAGTTCACAACTGATATCAATGACATTCTTTACGTTTATATTGATAGGCGAAAAAGATTTCCTATTACAACTCTCTTGCGTGCCCTCGGGCATTCTCGTGATTGGGATATCCTGAACATATTCGGTTATAGCGAAGAGATTGCGCTTTCCAATAAATCAATCAAGAATTTTTATGGTCGAACAATTCAGCGGGATGAAATTGATTCAAAGACTGGAGAAATTTTAGTTGAAGCTGGTGCTTCGTTAAATATCGAAGTTGTGCGGGATCTTAAAAAAGCTGGTATAAAAAAAGTACTGCTATCTAAGGAAACCGAAGGGGATATTATTGCTGATATATTGGGCAATACAATCCGCAAGGACAAATCCAAAGATGAAAAGCAAGCACTTGAAGCGATTTACCGGGAACTCCGCAATGGGGATCCACCGGATCTTGAAACTGCACGCAAGCTGATCACACGCCTCTTTTTTGATGAGAAGCGGTACGATCTTGGATTAGTTGGCCGTTACAGAATTAACAACAAGTTAAATCTGAATGTCCCATCCGAGATCACGGTTCTCACAAATGAAGATATTATCCAGATAATTCGTTATGTACTTGATCTCAGAATCGGTAAAGAGACTACTGATGATATAGATCATCTGGGGAATAGACGCGTTCGAACAGTTGGTGAGCAACTTGCAAACCAGTTTTCCATTGCTTTGTCGCGCATGTCACGCACCATAAAGGAGCGTATGAACATCCGTGACAGCAATAAGTTAACTCCACAGGATCTGGTTAATGTAAGGACGATCTCATCCGTAATTAATACATTTTTTGGGACCAATCAGTTATCACAGTTTATGGATCAGGTAAATCCGTTGACTGAGTTAACTCATAAACGACGGTTGTCTGCTCTTGGACCGGGAGGTCTGACCAGAGAACGTGCCGGGTTCGAGGTTCGAGATGTGCATTATACCCATTACGGAAGATTATGTCCTATCGAAACCCCTGAAGGTCCGAATATTGGTCTTATTTCTTCCTTGGCTACATACGCCAGGATTAATTCACTCGGATTTGTTGAAACCCCTTACCGGAAGGTTAAAAACGGAAAGGTCACCAGGCAAATTGAATTTCTTAATGCTGATGATGAGGACAAGGTCGTAATTGCGCAGGCGAATGCGCTTCTGACCGAAAAAGGTGATTTTGTAAAGGAAAAGATTAAAGCCCGTTACAGAAGCGATTATCCAATTGCATCCCCGGAAGAGATAGACTATATGGATGTTTCTCCAAATCAAATAGTCTCGGTTGCTGCTGCTATGATTCCGTTTCTCGAGCATGATGATGCTAACAGAGCTTTGATGGGTTCAAATATGCAGCGCCAGGCAGTTCCCTTAATGGTGCCACAAGCGCCACGTGTGGGTACTGGAATGGAGAGGAAAGCAGCACATGACTCCCGTACGTTACTTATCGCTGAAGAGGATTTGACGATATCAAAAGTAAGTGCGGATTCAATCACTGCTCAGAGATCAATTGATGATCCGAGGTTCGAGATAGGTGAAAAACCGACTGAAGAGATTACGTTTAAATTGCGCAAATTCTTCCGTACGAATCAAGATACTTGTGTTAATCAAAAACCTCTGGTCGATCCTGGTGACGTAGTTCGGAAAGGTGATGTAATGGCGGATGGTTGCGCAACTGACCGTGGTGACATCGCTCTTGGCAGGAACATTCTTGTTGCATTTATGCCCTGGAATGGCTATAACTATGAAGACTCAATTATAGTATCAGAGCGAGTCGTTCAGGATGATGTGTTTACATCCCTGCATATTGAAGAAGTAGAACTTCAGGTTCGTGAAACTAAACGTGGACAGGAAGAACTGACACGTGAAATTCCCAATGTAAGTGAAGATGCGACTAAGGACCTCGATGAGAATGGGATAATCCGCGTTGGAGCACTTATCAGTGAAGGTGACATTCTAATCGGTAAGGTCACACCCAAGGGTGAGACAGAACTGACACCTGAAGACAAACTTTTGAAGGCAATTTTCGGCGATAAAGCCGGAGATGTTAAGAACGCATCAAAAAACTCTCGTCCTGGAATGCAAGGAATCGTAATTGATTCGAAGCTGTTCAGCCGCAAGCGTAAAGATCCCGAAGCGAGAAAACGCGACAAACGCAAGATCGAAAAACTCGATTTGGATTATCAGCAAAATACCAGAGAATTAGAAGAGCAGTTCCGTATTGATCTGTTAAATGCGCTTAAAGACAAAGTCAGTGTTGACGTTTCTGATCGAAGTGGGGAGCTGGTAATTGTTCCAGCAGAGACTGTTTTCACTTCTGAGGTTATTGATGATCAAAATGTTCACGAACTTCCCATTGATCATTCCTGGACAGAGGATTCAGAAACCAATACTATTGTAAACTATCTGATTCACAGGTTCCGCAATACCTATTTGTCGCTGACAACAGAATATGGTAATGTCAGACATAAAATACAGGTTGGGGATGAACTTCCCAGTGGTATTGTGCAGCTGGCAAAGATCTATATTGCACAAAAACGCAAATTGCAGGTCGGTGATAAGATGGCCGGTCGTCATGGGAATAAAGGCGTTGTTGGAAGAATTGTACCCATCGAAGATATGCCATTCCTCGAGGATGGAACTCCAATCGACATGATTTTGAATCCACTCGGTGTGCCATCAAGAATGAACATCGGTCAATTGTTGGAGACTTCACTTGGATGGGCAGGTGATAAACTTGGTCTATATTTTGCCACACCAGTTTTTGATGGTGCGAATCTTGAAGGTGTTCAGGAGCAACTGCGAAAAGCCGGGTTGCCTGAGAAAGGCAAGGTTACTTTGTATGATGGACAAACGGGTACTGCTTTCGATCAGGAAGTGATGGTTGGAATTATTTACATGCTAAAGCTCTCCCATCTGGTTGAAGACAAACTTCATGCTCGATCTGTTGGTCCCTATTCTTTGATTACACAGCAGCCCCTTGGTGGGAAAGCGCAATTTGGTGGACAGCGCTTCGGTGAGATGGAAGTATGGGCACTTGAAGCATACGGTGCCGCACATGTCCTGCAAGAAATTCTCACTGTGAAATCTGATGATGTCGCCGGTCGTTCACGGACATACGAAGCGATTGTGAAAGGTGATATTATGCCAATCCCTAACGTCCCGGAATCATTTAATGTCCTTATTCATGAACTGATGGGACTAGGTTTGGATGTGACCTTAGAGTAAAACGGTCGATTCGCCAGTCGATTTAGGAAAAAAGCAGAACTCCCGCAGAGAATTGTTTTTCAAATTAAGAACTATTCAGACGGTCTTCTGCTTTTCTGTTAAAAAAAGATGCCAAATTTACTAAGGATTTATGATCCTCCTGCAAGAAAAAAATACAGAACCACTCATCTCCTTTTTCGGAGTTGTGTCCTCGGAGGATGTCGGGCAATTCAAGCTTTTAGTCCAGCACGGAGGGTGAAGTGGCTTTAGGTCAATCATTATTTGACACAACAGCAGACCATTTTTCTAGAATAACTATTGGTTTGGCTTCACCGGAAATGATACTCGAGAGGTCTCGCGGTGAGGTAACCAAACCGGAAACGATTAATTATCGCTCATACAAGCCTGAGAAAGACGGGCTTTTCAGCGAGAAAATATTCGGACCTACAAAGGACTGGGAGTGCTTTTGCGGTAAATACCGGGGTATTAGATACAAAGGAATTATTTGTGATCGATGCTCAGTTGAAATTACCCGCAAGGACGTTCGTCGCAAACGAATGGGGCATATTGAACTTGCTGTACCAGTAGTTCATATCTGGTTCTTTAAATCAATGCCCTCGAAGATTGGTAACCTCCTCGGTCTTAATGGCCGTGAGATGGAACGGTTGATTTATTATGAATCATATGCTGTTGTTCAACCGGGTCCAACCGAGTACCAACCTCATGAACTTCTGACTGAAGCCCAGTACAATAAAGTACTGGATGAACTGGAACCAGGCAATGAAGAATTGCCCAATGACGACCCAAATAAGTTCATCGCTATGATGGGTGGGGACGCTGTTCTTGAACTTCTGAAACGAATAAAGGTCAAGGAGCTATCCCGAGAATTCAGGCACAGAATTATTACTGAGACTTCAACTCAGCGAAAATCTGAGTTTATTAAGCGACTTCGTGTAGTAGAGGCATTCATTCAAAAACACGACTTAGCGAAAGAAAATCGACCTGAATGGATGGTCTTGAAAGTAATTCCAATTGTACCGCCAGATCTAAGACCTCTGGTTCCTCTTGATGGTGGTAGATTTGCAACCTCAGATCTGAATGATTTGTACCGAAGAGTCATTATTCGTAACAACCGTCTGAAGCGATTGATGGAAATCAATGCTCCTGATGTGATATTGAGAAATGAAAAACGAATGCTTCAGGAAGCTGTTGACTCACTGTTTGATAATTCCCGAAAAGCTATTGCTATGCGTTCGGATGGTAACCGTCCACTGAAATCTCTCTCAGATAACCTGCGAGGAAAACAGGGTCGTTTCCGTCAAAATCTACTTGGTAAACGTGTTGATTACTCAGGTAGATCGGTTATTACCGTAGGACCAACTCTTAAACTACATGAATGTGGGTTGCCGAAGGATATGGCTGTTGAGTTGTTTAAGCCTTTTATTATTCGAAAATTGATTGAACGGGATTACACTAAAACCGTTAAGTCCGCAAAGCGGATGGTTGAGAAAAAGCTCGACTGCGTGTGGGAATTGCTTGAAGAGATCATTAAAGATCATCCAGTTATGCTCAATAGAGCCCCAACCCTTCACAGGCTTGGAATTCAGGCTTTTCATCCTCTTTTGATTGAAGGTAAAGCGATTAGACTGCATCCGTTGGTTTGTCCAGCGTTTAATGCTGACTTTGACGGTGACCAGATGGCTGTTCATTTGCCGTTATCTTATGAAGCGCAAATCGAAGCCAGATTGCTTATGCTGGCTCCTCGCAACATTTTGCATCCAGCCGATGGACGCCCCATTGCAGTCCCAAGTAAGGACATGGTGCTCGGCTGTTATTATATCACCAAAATTCTGGATGACGGCAACGGTGCAGGTCGAGTATTTTCCTGCCCGAAAGAGGCATTGATAGCTTATGAAGCTAAAGTTATCGGATTACACTCTCTGGTAAAAATAAAAATCTTTGGCGAGATGGTTGAAACCACGGTAGGTCGTGTGATGTTCAACGAAATTATCCCTCAAAGACCAGAATTGAAAGAGGGTGAGGGGGTATATTACAACGAGCTGATGACCAATCGTCGAATTCAGACCATTGTCGCAGAAGTATATGAGTACCTCGATTTTGATGAAACGGCAAAGTTCCTCGATGCATTAAAAAATTTAGGTTTTGAGACATCAACCGCCGGTGGTCTTTCCATTTCAGTTTCTGATGTGGAAGTTCCAAAAGAGAAGAATACAATGATTGATTCTTCGCAGGCAAAAGTTGATGACATCCAATCCCAGTATGAAATGGGTTTGATTACAGATGGCGAGCGGTATAATATGATCATCGATACCTGGACACATACCACTATGGAAGTGACCGAAACGATGTTCAATCACCTGCGGAAATCTCAGGCCGGATTTAATCCGATGTTTATGATGGCAGATTCCGGAGCTCGTGGTTCCAAGGAACAGATCAGACAATTGGCAGGGATGCGTGGTTTGATGGCGAAGCCACAAAAAACAATGACCGGGCAGAAAGGTGAAATTATTGAATCACCGATTACCGCAAACTTCAAAGAAGGTTTGTCTGTACTCGAGTACTTTATTTCTACTCACGGTGCCCGTAAAGGTCTTGCTGATACGGCTTTGAAAACAGCAGATGCGGGTTATCTAACCAGAAGACTTGTTGATGTTGCGCAGGATGTTATTATTAGTGAAGTAGACTGCGGCACTCTCAGGGGTATTGAAGTTGAAGCCCAGAAAGAGGGCGAAGAGGTATCTGAGCAGTTGTTTGAAAGGATCATGGGACGCGTGACAGCGGAGGACCTTTACAATCCTGTTACAAACGAAATGCTTCTGCCTGCAAACACCCTTATTACAAAAGATGAGGCTCAAGTTATTTCCTCTTCTGGGATTGCCAAGGTTCGAATTCGCTCTGTGTTAACCTGTGAAACCTCGGTCGGTGTTTGTACCCAATGCTATGGGATTAACCTAACAAACGGTAAAATGGTGAATCAGGGTGAAGCTGTAGGTGTTATTGCTGCACAGGCTATTGGCGAGCCTGGCACACAGCTAACCCTTCGCACCTTCCACATTGGTGGAACTGCAGCATTGATTGCCACTGAATCGCAAGTCGTTGCTAAAGAATCCGGACGGATTGAATTCGAGAATATGTACATAATCGAAAAATCCGACGGAACATTCGTAACACTCCGACGAAATGGTGTAATCAAGATTATTGATCCAAATAATCGTGTGGTAGCAAGGTATTCAGTTCCATATGGTGCTAAGGTTCTGGTTACTGCTGATATGGAAATAAAGAAGAATGAGACGTTGTTCAGATGGGAACCATATTCAACATTCATTCTGGCTAATGACAATGGAATACTCCAATTCCATGATATCAAGGAAGCTGTCACCGTCGAGGAAGCTGTTGATGAAGCTACGGGTAAGCGAACAGCGACAATTATCGAAACCAAGGATAGGAAACTCAGTCCAAGAATTCTCATTGTTGACAAAAAGGGTACAATGATTGGACAGTACATTCTTCCTGTTGGTGCACTGATTATGGTGGAAGATGGAGAGGAAGTGCAAGCTGGTGATGAGCTTGTGAAAATCCCACGCGGGAGTTCCAAGACAAAGGATATCACTGGTGGTTTACCACGAGTTGCTGAATTGTTTGAAGCACGTCGCCCAAAAGATCCGTCAGTAGTCTCAGATATAGATGGTGTTGTGAAATATGGTGAGCTCAAAAGAGGTGTTCGAGAGATATTTGTAACTCCTCCGGATTCACCAGATCCGACTAAATACTCAATTCCGATTGGTAGACATATTCTTGTTCATGACGGAGAGTTTGTCACCGCTGGTGAACGATTGACCGAAGGATCAGTCTCACCTCAAGATATCCTTGCAATTCTCGGACCTGGGCGTGTTCAGGAATATCTTGTAAATGAGATTCAAGCGGTTTACCGCCTGCAGGGTGTTCGTATTAATGATAAGCATATTGAAACAATTGTACGCCAGATGATGCAGAAAGTTCGAATTGAGGATCCCGGTGATTCTCTGCATCTTGAGGGTGACCACGTTGATTACATTCGACTACAGCGTGAAATCAGGCAACTGGCCGGTAGAGTCTTTATTGAAGAATCAGGAGACTCTAAATTCCTGGTAGGTTCAATTGTTGACCGTAATGCATATACTCGTGAAAGGAATAAGATTAGAAAAGCCTCGGGAGAGGAGCCGAAAGCCAGACCGGCAAAACCGGCAACATTCCACCAGATATTGCTTGGCATTACGCAGGCATCGCTGGCAACGGAGAGCTTTATCTCAGCAGCCTCATTCCAGGAAACGACAAGAGTACTGACTGAAGCTGCCATCGCAAAGAAAACGGATTCTCTTCATGGCTTAAAAGAAAATGTCATTATGGGAAACCTGATTCCTGCAGGTACAGGACTCAAGAGATATAGCACTATTATTGTAGATCCCCCTGAAGAAGATGTGTTTGATGCAAAACCATCAAAAACAGAGGTAGATCTTTTTGCTGAAGAGGTACTCGTTTCTCCTGACTTGCAGCAAATGTCTCCCGCAGTGGATACACAATCATTCCCGGAAATTAATATTGACGGACTTCCAGGAATAGCCGATTCAATCACTGAAGATTAATTATCATTGTTTGAATCGACAAATCAAGAAAAATGTTGACATTAGGAAATTCAGAGATTATCTTAGATAGTTCTGATTTAAAGGTGGTAGATTGGTGAAAACCACTATTACAACTTGATGTAGAGAGAAAACAAGGAAATATTTTGCCGACGCTGAATCAATTGGTGAGAAAAGGTCGCTGGACCAAGAAAGGAAAAAGCATGGCTCCAGCATTGCAGAACTGTCCACAGAAACGTGGAGTATGTGTAAGGGTTTACACAACTACACCAAAGAAACCAAACTCTGCTCTTAGAAAGGTAGCCCGTGTCCGTTTATCAAATGGTATTGAGGTTACAAGTTACATCCCGGGCGAAGGTCACAACCTCCAGGAACACTCTATTGTTCTTATTCGTGGCGGTCGTGTAAAGGATTTGCCGGGTGTGCGATATCATATTATTCGTGGTGCTCTGGACGCTATAGGTGTTGAGGGACGATCACAAGCACGTTCCAAATACGGAACGAAACTGAAAAAGACGATCTGATAGGCGGGGATTATGTCAAGGCGGAAAAAAGCAACAATTAGAGAAATTCTTCCGGACCCAAAGTATGGGGATCTTTTAATTTCTAAATTTGTAAATAATCTGTTGAAGCGCGGCAAACGTGTTACTGCAGAAGGAATATTGTATGGCGCTCTCGATCTTATTGAGGAACGTACCAAACAGAACGGTGTTGAAGTTTTTCATAAGGCATTAGACAATGCAAAACCAGCACTCGAGGTTAAATCCCGTCGGGTTGGTGGGTCAACCTATCAGGTTCCTGTTGAAGTGAGAGGATCTCGACAACAAGCTTTGGCGATCCGGTGGATCATTAAGTTTGCCAAAGCAAGACCTGACAAAACTATGGCAGAAAGTCTTGCTGCTGAATTGATCGCGGCCGCGAATGAAGAGGGCTCGACAATTAAGAAACGTGACGACACTTTGAAGATGGCAGAAGCTAACAGAGCCTTCGCCCATTTCAGGTGGTAGCAAACAGATGCTCGCGAGAATTTTATTCCTGCGAGTGATTAGAATTATTCGGTCCGATAACTCCGGGCAACTTGTGGAAAGAAACCAGATACAACATATAAGAAAAACATAGCGGACCGGTGCATTCTATAGATTTTTGAAAAGCAGCCTGTTGGCTGCTTTTCGTGTTTATAGAATTAAGTGTATCTGTTGTGATTATGCAACTTATGTATTTGGTTCAAGTGGTGCAAAGCTGCACATTTGGTGACTGGACAGAAGAAAACAGACAGGGATAAGCACATAAACGGGAAAAAATCAAAATCCGGCAAGGCCTCTAAGGGGAAAAAGTCGGTTGATAAAAAGTCGATTCAAATTTCGAAATTTCGAAATATTGGTATTATGGCTCACATCGATGCTGGAAAGACGACCACTACCGAACGAATCCTTTTTTATACCGGAAAAACCTACAAAATGGGTGAAGTCCATGAAGGAACAGCTGTCATGGACTGGATGGAACAGGAACAAGAACGAGGCATTACAATTACCGCCGCAGCAACAACTTGCCCCTGGAAAGATTATCAAATAAATATCATTGATACTCCCGGGCATGTCGATTTTACAGCTGAAGTAGAGAGATCTCTTCGTGTACTTGATGGTGCCGTTGCTGTTTTTTGTGCGGTCGGTGGAGTTGAACCACAATCTGAAACTGTTTGGAAGCAGGCAGATCATTACAATGTTCCGCGAATAGCTTACATTAATAAAATGGACCGTTCCGGAGCAGATTTTTATCGTGTGGTTGATATGATGCGGGATCAGCTTCATGCCGTTCCAATTCCCCTACAGATACCGCTTGGTCAGGGTGAGTTATTCAATGGTATGATTGATCTTATCCGGATGAAAGCTGTTACCTTTCTTGAAGACAGTATGGGTGTCAAATGGGAAGAAAATGATATCCCGCCGGACATGCAAGGTGATGCGCTTAAATGGAGAGAGAAATTACTCGAATCTGTTTCTGATTTTGATGACAGCTTAATGGAGAAGTTCCTTGATGGTGCTGATATCTGTGCTGAAGAAGTTCAGGCTGCAATCCGTAAGGCTACTCTTGAGTGCAGGATATCACCTGTATTGTGTGGTTCATCATTCAGGTATAAAGGTGTTCAGAGGCTTTTAGATGCAATTGTAAACTATCTGCCGAGTCCCATAGACGTGAAACCGATAAAAGGGATTCAACCACATACCGAGAAATCAGAAGAGAGAATAGCCTCTAACGATGAACCCTTTGCCGCGCTGGCTTTCAAAATAGTTACTGATCCCTATATGGGAAAACTAACTTACCTTCGAGTTTATTCCGGCAGTATTGATGCAGGAACAACAGTTCTTAATTCCAATAATGGGAAGCGTGAAAGGATTAACCGTATCCTCAGAATGTTTGCTAACAAACGCGACGATCTTGATCAGGTAAATGCCGGTGACATAGTCGCAATAATCGGGCTCAGAAATACTCGAACCGGAGAGACACTTTCAGACCAGAAAAGGCAAGTTGTTTTTGAAAGAATGGTTTTTCCTGAACCGGTTATATCCATCTCTGTGGAAGCCCTAAATATGACAGAGCAGGATAAACTGTTTGATGCTCTTACAAAACTTAGTGAAGAGGACCCGACATTCCAGGTTCGACATGATAAAGAGAGTGGTCAGACCTTGATCTCCGGCATGGGTGAGCTGCATTTAGAAGTTCTCGTTGAGAGGATGAAACGCGAATTTGGTGTGAAGGTACAACAGGGTAAGCCGCATGTAGCTTTCCGGGAAACCATTACGAATTCTGCACGAGGTGAGGGAAAATTCGTACGGCAGTCTGGTGGTAAAGGGCAGTACGGACATGTTATTCTTGAGGTTGAACCCTGCGAAAGAGGGCAGGGATTCAAGTTTGAGAATAAAATTATTGGTGGTGCAATACCAAGAGAGTTCATCGAGCCGGTTAGAAAGGGCATTTTTGAAGCACTTGACAACGGTCGTCTGGCTGGTTACCCTGTAATTGACATTAAAGTTACGCTTCTGGACGGCTCCTTTCACGACGTTGATTCTTCTGATATTGCCTTCAGAATTGCAGGATCCATGGCTGTTCAGGATGCAATTAAACGGGCAACTCCAACACTGCTTGAACCCTTAATGAAGCTTGAAGTTATTTTACCTCAGATTTATCTTGGTGATGTTGTTAGTGATTTGAACTCAAGGCATGCTCGAATTTTGGGAATCGATATGCGAGGTGATGGTGAGGTTATCAAGGCTGAAACCCCATTAGCTCATATGTTCGGCTATGCGACACGATTGAGGTCGTTGTCACAGGGTCGAGCATTCTTCAATCTTGAATTCCAGAGATATGAAAGAGTACCCGCAGCAACTCAACAAGATATTTTAAAGAAATTACGTGGTTATTAGATAGAGATAACGGAAGAGACAGACAATGGCAAAAGAAAAATTTGTACGGGATAAAACGCATGTCAACATCGGCACAATTGGTCATGTAGACCATGGTAAGACGACGTTGACCTCTGCAATAACGCTTTATCTTTCCGAGATGGGATTCTCCGAGAAGCGTTCGTTTGATTCAATTGACAATGCCCCCGAAGAAAAGGCTCGTGGGATAACGATTGCAACAGCTCACATTGAGTACACAACCAAGAATCGTCATTACGCTCATGTTGACTGTCCTGGTCACGCGGACTATGTGAAGAACATGGTTACAGGTGCCGCCCAGATGGACGGAGCGATAGTTGTTGTAGGTGCCAATGATGGTCCTATGCCTCAGACTCGTGAGCACATTCTTCTGGCTCGCCAGGTGAATGTACCCTATCTTCTTGTTTTCATGAACAAGACTGATTTGGTTGATGATGAGGAACTTCTTGATTTAGTCGAGCTTGAGATGCGGGAACTTCTGACCGAGTATGAATTCCCCGGTGATGATATTCCAATCATTCGCGGTTCAGCACTTGATGCAATGAATGAACCGAAAAACCCTGAGAAGGCTGGTTGTCTCCAAGAGCTTCTTGATGCAGTTGATACCTACATTCCGGATCCAGAGCGCGCAATCGATATGCCTTTCCTGATGCCAATTGAGGGCGTTTTTTCGATCACCGGTCGCGGAACAGTAGTTACCGGACGTGTCGAACGTGGAATTATCCATGTCGGAGACAGTGTTGAGATATTGGGCCTCGGCACAAAACGTTCAACAGTCTGTACAGGTGTCGAGATGTTCCGTAAACTTCTTGATCAGGGTCAAGCTGGCGACAACTGTGGTTTACTTCTTCGTGGTGTTGGCAAAGATGATGTCGAGCGTGGTCAGGTTATTGTGAAGCCCGGCTCCATCTTACCTCATACCAAGTTTGAAGGTGAAGTGTACATTCTTTCTAAATCAGAGGGTGGTCGTCACACACCATTCTTCAATGGTTATCGTCCGCAGTTCTATTTCCGTACAACTGATGTTACAGGCGCAGTGACACTTCCTGAGGGACGTGAGATGGTTATGCCTGGTGATCATGTAACGATTTCGGTAGAACTGATTCAGTCGATTGCAATGGAAGAGAATGTTCGCTTTGCAATTCGTGAGGGTGGTCGCACAGTAGGTGCAGGCATGGTCTCAAAGCTGCTTGATTGATAAAGATATTTTAGTCGTCAGCTCTCTTGTTTGAGCTGACGACGGAATCTTATGACGATGCCTGAAATCATCCGGTATTTACTTGCAGCACTGTCAATCTATATGCTTGTTGCTGGAACAATACCATTCACGTTTTTATTCAGATCCAGGGGATATAGAGCCCGTGGACACTTCATTCGATTGGCTGGACTCTTATTCATCATCGTTCTGGTTGTGCCGACACCTTTCTATATCAAGGTTTTTATCTTAATACTTGCGCACGGCGCTCTTATTAGGGCAGCTGTCAGTGCCAGAAAGAAATATAATTCTGATAATTTGGGATGAGTTAATTTCCACACGAGGTCTTTATGATTTTCGGGATTTTTACTGTGTTCATTGGGGGGTACATGCTGATTTTTGGTAGTATTCCAACCCATTATCTGTTAAGAACAAGGGGTCCGATTGCTGAAGGTATATGGGTTAATATTGCAGGTGCAAGCCTTCTCATCGCATATTTTGTTCCGGTTAGTGCCACTTTCAGAGTAATTCTACTTGTTTTTGGATTAATCTCAATAATAATTGGCGCAGTAATGTCAATTCAAAAATACAAAAACCTCTGACGTTTTGAATTGGAACATAAATAATTTGGATTTCCAAAATAATATTCTGGTTTTTTACTTTGGACTTTCCAGAAACACAAACTGGGTCTATTTAACGACTTAAACGATTTGCTGGTTTGTACATTTTATCCGAATTTAGGCATGATGCACGAAAAACCTGAGAAACTGTTTATTTTAGACATTTATTCAGGCTGGATATTGACTATCAAGTCAATATATGATATCTTAAGAATCTGTATTTAAACCGCGTAATCACGTGGGACCAAATACAAGACTTGTGAAACGCATTTTTTCATAGCAAATAAATTTGAACTATGCCCGGACAGACAATACGCATAAAACTGAAAGCTTACGATCATAGCCTGATCGACAAGTCTACAGAGAAGATCATACGCACCGCGCGTGCTACCGGTGCTGCGATTTCAGGACCGATACCGCTTCCGACAAAGAAGCGGATTTACACCGTTCTGCGGAGCCCGCACGTCGATAAGAAATCACGGGAGCAGTTTGAGACCCGTATTCATAAGCGACTTATTGATATTCTTAATTCATCTACGCGTACGATAGATGCTCTTATGCGTCTGGAGTTGCCCGCAGGTGTAGATATTGAGATAAAGACATGATTGGTTTACTTGGACGTAAAAAAGGCATGGGTGCCATTTATGATGTAAATGGAATCCAGACGCCAGTGACCGTAATCGAAGCCGGTCCTTGTCCTGTTGTGCAGACCAAACCTGAAGACACTAAGGGAAGAACCTCAGTTCAGCTCGGGTTTGAGAGTACCGGCGACAAGAATATGACTAAGGCAAAATTAGGTCATTTAAAGAAAGCCAACCAGAAACCTCTTCGGTTCTTAAGGGAATTCAAGGATGTTGACGGTAATCCTGATGTTGGAGATATCCTTAAAGTGGATGTTTTTAACCCTGGAGATCTGGTCGACATAACCGGCATTTCAAAAGGACGCGGTTTTACAGGAGTAATCAAGCGCTACGGATTTAATCAACCACCCATGACACATGGTACTCATGAATCATATCGTGGTGGTGGATCTATCGGGGCCGCTTCTTATCCTGCTCGTGTCTGGCCTGGATTGAAAATGGCTGGACGGATGGGTGGTGAGAATGTGACTGTCAAGAATCTGACAGTTATTAAGATTGACCTGGAAAAAGGTCTTCTGGTTGTCAAGGGTGCGGTTCCCGGTGCTGCCGGTGGCCTCGTTGTCATCAGAAAGAACGATTAGGGGGCTTTGAAGAATGACTGAAAACGTTACAACAGGTAACGAAACTATGGATGCACAAGCGTTGAAGCTTCCTATATACCGGATGGATGGAACGGAAACCGGAGATAAAGTTGATCTGGATCCGCGTTTGTTCGGAGTACCTAGAAATGACCATGTGCTCTATTTGGCTGTAAAAGCCGAAATGACCAATCGTCGTCAGGGAAATTCCTCCTCAAAAGGAAGATCAGATGTTAGTGGTGGCGGGCGCAAACCATGGCGACAGAAAGGTCGCGGTGCTGCGCGTGTAGGTACAACCCGATCTCCTATATGGCGTGGTGGTGGTATCACTTTTGGTCCAAAACCACACGATTTCGGAATGAAACTTCCAAAGAAAGTAAAACGGCTAGCAAGGCGTGTTGCTTTTAGCGTGAAGGCGCTGAATAATGGCATCAGCATGATTGACGAGATTAAAATGGATGCACCTAAGACAAAGAAAATAGCTGAAATGCTTAGCAATTTCGATGCAAAAGGTATGTCCGTTCTGTTCCTGGTCAACGGTCAACAGCCTGAAATAGTTAAGTCCTGTAGAAATATTCAAAGAGTTGTCGTCAGAGAATCTAACACTGCATCAACGGTTGATATCCTGCGAGCACGTAAAGTTTTTATACTGAAATCAGCTCTTGAACCATTGGTCGGAGGGCTTGTTGATGAGTAATTTGCTGTCTATATTGCGGAAGCCTCTCGTCACTGAAAAAGGGACAAGACTTCAGGAAACGTTGAATCAATACGTATTCGAAGTTGATCCCAATTCAAATAAGATTGAGATAAAAAGAGCCGTTGAGAAGCGATTTGATGTTCAGGTATTAAAGGTTAGAACATTGAATGTCGGCGGAAAATTGAAAAGTCTGGGTCGGTTCACAGGACGACGTCCGGATCGTAAAAAAGCGATTATTACCCTCGCTGAAGGGAATTCAATTGACTTCCTCGAAAGCGCATAAGAGGGCTCAGGAGTTATAAATTATGCCAGTAATAAAGCGTAGACCGGTCACCCCATCTCAGAGATTCATGAGTGTGCTTGATTTTAGCGAGCTCACTAAGAAGCCACCTGAAAAGAAGTTGACCGAACCGCTCAGGAGATCTGGTGGACGTAATAACAAAGGTCGACTGACAATTCGTCATCGAGGCGGTGGCCATAAGCGCCGCTATCGGATTATAGATTTTAAGCGTAACAAGCGTGGGATACCTGCAAAAGTTACTGCAATTGAATATGATCCGAACCGATCAGCAAATCTAGCACTGCTGGTCTATGCTGATGGTGAGAAGCGTTACATCCTGTCTCCGGATAAATTAAAGGTTGGTGACACGGTTCAAGCAGGGGAGAACCTCGAAATCCAGCCTGGCAATGCAATGGCACTAACAGAAATGCCGCTTGGTACCATTGTACATAATATTGAGCTGAAACCCGGAAAGGGTGGTCAGCTTGCAAGGGGCGCAGGTGCAGGAGCTCAGGTGATGGCGAAGGAAGACCCATTTGTTCTTCTCAGGTTGCCATCCGGCGAGATGAGGTTGTTCCATAAGGAATGTTTTGCTACAATCGGTCATGTTGGCAACATGGATTACGAGAAAGTCGTTCTCGGAAAAGCCGGGCGTAAGCGTTGGTTGGGACGTAGGCCGCATGTCCGCGGTGTGGTTATGAATCCGGTTGATCATCCTATGGGTGGTGGTGAAGGTCGTTCATCGGGTGGTCGTCACCCATGTTCTCCCTGGGGTCAACCATCAAAAGGTTTCAAAACCCGCAGCAAGAAAAAGGCGTCTGATCGCTTGATTGTCGAGCGCAGAAAGACGAAACGCAAGAAGAAATGATGAGACATACCTTAAAGAGGTAATTGCATGGCGCGGTCACTTAAAAAAGGTCCGTTTATCGACCAGAAGCTTAGGAAGAAGGTCGATGATTTAAACCAATCTGGTAAAAAGAAAGTCGTAAAAACCTGGGCAAGACGATCAATGATCCCACCGGAATTTGTGGGGCATACATTGGCCGTGCATAATGGAAGAAAATTCCTGCCGGTTTTTATCTCAGAAAATATGGTTGGACACAAACTCGGTGAGTTTGCCTTAACAAGAACATTCCGCACTCATGGTGGAAAGAAAGTTCTTCGGGGTACAAAGATTAAATAGGGTGCAGGAGGACTGACAATGAGCCTGGAAGCAAGGGCAAAAGCGAAGTGGGTGAGAATTGCACCTCGCAAAGTGAGACTGGTAGCCGATATGGTCCGGGGGATGGCAGTAGGTCAGGCAGTTAACAACCTGCATTTTCTTTCGAAAAGAGCATCCGTACCAGTTGAAAAAACTGTTCGGTCGGCATTAGCAAATTTACTGGCAAGAGAAGAAGCAGCCAAGGTTGATCCTGCTGATGTATACATAAAGACGATTACTGTAGATGAGGGTCCCATCCAGAAAAGGTGGAGACCAAGAGCTATGGGTCGTGCGACAAAGATCAGGAAACGTACCAGTCATCTGACTGTAGTTGTAGGAACAAAGTAAACAATTTACGATTCAGGACAAGTAGAGACACTTTCTACAGTGGGAGTGGCTCCGTGATGTTCAATAAACTATCAGGATTTCGGTGGGACAGAAAACACACCCGATAGGCTTAAGGCTCGGGATAAATAAGACTTGGGCTTCAAATTGGTTCGATGAGCGTCGGTTCGCTGACAAACTCGAAGAAGATCTGATGCTGCGTCGCTACCTTGAGAAAAGACTTCAAGAGGCAGCAATAGCGTTGATCGGTATCGAACGAACTTTGAAGCAGATCACAGTCAATGTACACACCGCCCGACCGGGCATTGTCATCGGTCGTAAAGGAGCGGATGTCGAGAAACTGCGCGCTGAGTTAAAGTCTTTAACCGGCAAGGAAGTGCAGATAAATATTCTTGAGGTTAAACGACCGGAGCTTGAGGCTGCACTTGTTGCAGACAATCTGGCGCGGCAACTCAAGGGACGAGTATCTTTCCGTCGAGCAATGAAAAGAGCACTTCAGTCTACCATGCGAATGGGAGCCGAAGGTGTTAAGATCGTGTGCAAAGGACGTCTGGGCGGGGCAGAAATGGCTCGCACCGAACAATACAAGGAAGGCAGAATTCCCTTGCATACCCTACGCGCTGATATCGACTATGCTTTAAAAGTCGCTTACACGAGCTATGGGACGATCGGAGTAAAAGTATGGATCTGTAAAGGCGAGGTCTTAGGCAAGCTTGGTGATCAAAAACCAAATGAACCCGTAAGGCAGGATGGCAGTCACAGATCAAGCAGGGGTGATAGACCAGGTGGTGGTCGACCCCGACGAAATCCTAGAAAATAAGAAAGCGCAACGGAAATAGATTATGCTGGCACCAAAACGAATTCGTCACCGCCGGGTTCATCGTGGAAGAATGCGCGGAAAGGCTTACCGTGGATGTATGGTTACCTTTGGGCAATATGGGCTAAAAGCTATGGCCCCGCATTGGATTACTTCTCGGCAGATTGAAGCAGCTCGTATTGCTATTACCCGCCACATTAAGCGTGGTGGAAAGGTTTGGATAAGGATTTTCCCGGACAAACCCATTACGAAGAAACCTGCTGAAACCCGGATGGGTAAAGGAAAGGGAGCTCCGGAATATTGGGTTGCTGTAGTTAAGCCCGGACGAATCATGTTTGAGCTCGAGGGTGTTGATGAAGCAACTGCCCAGGCTGCAATGAGATTGGCTGCCCAGAAGTTACCAATTCCCTGTAGTTTTGTAACACGTAATGATTGAGGCTGATTGTGAAAGTACATGAAATTAGGGAATTATCTCACAAAGAGCTCATTGAAAAGTTCGATGAAAAAACCGAAGAAGTCGCGAACTTGAAATTTCAGCACGCTCTGCATCAGCTTGAGAATACTGATAAAGTCAGGATCGTTAAGCGAGAACTTGCAAGAATGAAGACTATTCTCGTCGAACACGCAAAAGGTATCCGCACTTTGAAGGATGCTGCATCAGTTGATGAGGAGCTTTTATAAATGGAAAGAGAAAACAGGCGAAAAGTTCAGCAGGGGGTAGTTACCTCAGACAGCGGTGATAAGTCTATTACTGTGTTGGTTGAGAGAAAGATTCCACATCCTGTATATAAAAAGTACTTTAAGCGCTCGAAGAAGTTTATGGCGCATGATGCTGAGAACACCTGTAATGTAGGGGATTTCGTTCGGATTATTGAATGTCGTCCGTTATCCAAACGTAAATCCTGGCGATTGCTTAGCGTTATTGAACGTAAAGCTTAACCAATATCTGAACCAATCCTGGCGGATCAGTGATGAAATTGGTCGCATGGAAAACGTTTATAAGTAAGTGTTTTTAATCTTTCGGTAATAATTCTAATGATACAGGAAGAAACTAATCTTGCGGTCGCCGATAATACTGGCGCGAAACGAGTACAATGTTTCCGGGTATTAGGCGGTACTGGTCGTAAGTACGCTTCAGTTGGAGATTTGATTGTTGTTTCAGTCAAGTCTGCAACACCAACCAGCAGAGTAAAAAAGGGGACGGTTTCTAAGGCTGTCGTCGTTCGAACATGTAAGGAAGTTCGTCGCAAGGACGGGTCCTACATACGTTTTGAAGAAAACGCTTGTGTTCTTTTGGACGAGAGTGAAGAAATAGTTGGAAATCGAATCTTTGGCCCTGTTGCAAGAGAGCTGCGTGAAAAGCATTATATGAAAATTGTTTCGCTGGCTCCGGAAGTTTTGTGAGAGTATGAGATAATGATAAAGAGAATACGAAAAATCAAAGGAAACCGTCTTCACGTCCGAAAAGGAGACATAGTACTTGTGCTTACCGGGAATGATAAAGGAAAGCGCGGTAAAGTGTTGAAGACTTTCCCTGAAAGAAGCAGAATAGTTGTCGAAGGTGTTTCTTTTATGAAGCGCCATAGCAAACCCAATGTTAAAATGCCACAGGGTGGCATCGTCGAACGTGAAAGAGCGATTGATGCTTCTAACGTTATGGTTATCGACCCGAAAACAGGTGAACCAACCCGTATCGGATATCGGACCCTTACAGTTGACGACAAGAAACAACGGGTTCGTTATTCTAAAAAATCTGGCGAAACCTTAGGTGGATAGACGGATAGATAATGGCAGATAAGAATAAAAAAGACGCCCAAGGCGCAAAAAACGCCAAAGGTGCAAAAGGCGCAAAAGGAAGCAAAAAGTCTGGAGCCTCAAAAGGTAAGGGCAAGGGGAAAGTAGCTAAATCCATACCGTTGCCTGCTGACTATCAACCGCGTCTTAAAAAGATGTACACCGAGCGAGTTTCAGGTGAACTGGAAAAACAATTTGAATATAAAAACAAAATGTTGATTCCCAGTTTGCAGAAGATCGTTCTGAACGTTGGAGATGGGACCCTACATTCCGACTCAAAATTAGCAGAGTCTATTTTGCAGGAGATGACAACCGTCAGTGGTCAAAAACCAGTTTTGACGCGCGCTAGATTATCCATTTCAAACTTCAAATTAAGACAGGGAATGGTTGTTGGCTGCAGAGTTACCTTACGCAGTCGGATAATGTATGAGTTTCTTGACAGATTGATCTCAATCATTATCCCTCGTATTCGTGACTTTCGCGGTTTAAGTGACAAATCTTTTGATGGTCGGGGGAATTATTCCTTTGGCGTCAAAGAGCAAATCATTTTTCCTGAAATAGATTATGATAAGGTCGTAAAAATCCATGGAATGGATATTACGATTTGCACAAGTGCCTCGACAGATGAAGAAGCACTTGCATTGCTTTCTGGCTTTGGATTCCCGTTCCGTCGCAGGGCAGACGAGATTGAAGCAGCCTAAAATTTGTTTTTTAAGAATTTGATATACTGAGGATCCATGGCAAAGAAGTGTTTAGTAGCCAAACAGCGTCGGAAACCTAAGTACAAGGTACAAGAATATAGCCGATGCAGACGCTGCGGTAGACCACGAGCTTATATGCGTCGTTTTGGTCTGTGTAGAATTTGTTTCCGAGAACTTGCCCTCCAGGGTATGATTCCAGGCGTTACTAAGGCAAGCTGGTAGGAGATTATCTGATGAGCATGACAGATCCAATAGCAGATTTCCTGACACGAATCAGGAACGCTTCCAGGGCAAATTTTGCCACCGTGGATATTCCTGAATCAGGCTTGAAGTTAAATTTAACCCGTGTTTTATTACGAGAAAAATTTATTTCCAAGTACATCAGGATACGGGATGGAAAGCAAGGTTTAATCCGAATATTCTTGAAGTATACGGCGGAAGGCGAGAGTGTAATCGAGAATTTACAAAGAGTATCTAAGCCCGGTAGAAGAGTGTATTTTGCCTGTAACAAAATACCTCGTGTTCTCAACGGACTTGGAGTAATGATTTTAACGACACCAAAGGGTGTCCTTTCTGATTACAACGCTCGCAGAATGAATGTCGGCGGAGAGCCGTTATGCGTTATATGGTAATGATTTGCCATCGGTTCCGGAACGCTTCCGGCAAGGAGGATTGATATAATGTCAAGGGTAGGCAGAAACCCAATACCTTTACCCGCTGGGACAAAGGTGACAATAAACGATAGACACTTGCACGTCAAAGGCAAGTTGGGCGAGCTCGAATGGAGTCTCCCGAAATGCATTAGTGCAGTTCTTGAAGATAATGTAATTGTTGTAAGTCGTATTGGTGAAGCAAAGCATGAAAGAGCACTTCACGGACTTAGCCGCGCATTACTGGCAAATATGGTAACTGGTGTTAATCAGGGATTCTCAAAAAGTCTTGAACTGGTTGGTGTTGGTTATAAAGCTGAACAACGCGGACCGGCAGCACAACTAGCAGTTGGATACTCACATAAAATAATTTGTTTGCCTCCAGATGGTGTCACAATTAAAGTTGAATCACCAACGAGAATCACAATAAGTGGTATCGACAAGCAATTGGTTGGTGAAACAGCCGCTTCTATCCGAAAAGTCAGACCACCGGAACCCTACAAGGGCAAAGGTATAAAATATAGCGATGAGATAGTTCGTCGCAAAGCAGGAAAGTCAGCTAAGTAGTTGAAAAAGTAACAATAACTTAGCGATAGTTTTCTGAAGATTTCAGTATTCTTCAGTACCAAATTATGAAATTAAGACCTGTTCGCGCTTTCAATCTGAGAGCATACGAACAGGCGTTGAGGAATAATAGATGAATAAACTAAGCGTTAGCATAAAAAAAAGCAAGAAACGCTTAATCAGGCGAAAAAAGCATATTCGAAAAATTGTTTTCGGTACCGCTGACCGCCCAAGATTAGTTGTTTTTCGTAGCAATGTACATATTTATGCCCAGATCATCGACGATGATAACGGAACATTAACTGGTTGCTCGACACTTTCTCCCTCCATCAAGGATAAACTTGCTGAGGTTAAGGGAAAAGTTAATCAGGCAAAGATAATTGGTGAACATATTGCAAGTTTAGCCAAAGACCATGGAATTACCAAAGTGAAATTCGACAGAAACGGACGAATCTATCACGGTCGAGTCAAGGCACTTGCAGATGCAGCACGATCCGGCGGTCTAATATTTTAGTCGGATATCGTTGGGTGAGGTTGTTAGAAATTTTACCCGGTTAAGTAAATGGATTTATTCCGTTTGATAGTCCAGAAATTTGATAGGATTAGGATTGGAAAACGTTAACAGTAGCGAACTGACCCTTCTTGAGAAGGTTGTCAATATCAAGCGAGTGGCTAAGGTCGTAAAAGGCGGTCGTAACTTCAGTTTCAATGCACTTGTTGTTGTTGGAGATGGAGCTGGACGTGTCGGTTTCGGGCTTGGGAAGGCGCGTGAGGTCGTGGATGCAATTACGAAGGGTACTGAGATTGCTAAACGGTCGTTGAAACGTTACCCTATTACACGCAATTCAATTCCGCATCAAGTGATCGGGAAATTTGGTGCCGGAAAGGTGATCCTCCGACCAGCTACGCCTGGTACCGGGATTATTGCAGGTGGAGCCGTCAGGGCAGTCCTGGAATCACTCGGAGTGAGAGATGTACTGTGTAAATCACTGGGTAGTGCAAACCACATAAATGTGTTGAAGGCTACATTTGTAGCTCTCGGAAAGCTGTATGATGCAAATCGGATGGCGCGCAAAAGAGGCATGTCAGTGCATGAGTTATTGCACATGCCAAAGCGGGAGAAATTCCATGCCTGAGCAATTGCAGATAACATACAAGAAAAGCGCGATTGGGCGTGTTTTTAAGCAAAAAAGAGTGATTAGAGCACTTGGTTTTACTCATCTCGGTCAAAGCAGAGTTGTCGCTGATAATCCTGCAATGCGCGGTATGATTCGTAAAGTACAACATTTGCTAGTTGTAGAATCTTTGAGCGAATCTGTTGTTGCTCCTGAGTCAAAGAAATCTTCTGAAGTGGTTGAAGAACCAACTAAAGATACGTCAGTTACTGAGGTGAAGGAAGAAGAGCCCAGCGAAGCGGAGAATAATCAGGATGTATGATTACATTGGTGATCTTGGCAGCTTAAGACCAGCACCAGGGTCCATTAAGAAGAAAAAACGCATCGGCCGTGGTCGCGGTTCGGGTCATGGAGACACCGCAACACGTGGACATAAAGGTGCAAAATCTCGTTCAGGATGGAAGCAAAAAGTCGGTTTTGAAGGTGGACAAATGCCCCTCAAGAGGCGCATCCCCAAACGTGGCTTCACACCTCTGAACAGAACTGAATATAATGAAGTTAAAGTTAGTGATCTGAGTCGAATAGCTGGAGAAAATGTTGATCCGGCTGAAATCAGAAAAGCGCATATCGTAAAGGGGCGTGGACCAATTGTTCTTCTCGGAACTGGTGATATAGATCGCGCTGTGAAAATATCTGTTCACAGGGTAACCAAATCAGCTCAGGAAAAGATCACTGCAGCAGGTGGGTCAATTGAAATTTTACCTCTTGACCCAATAGATCGCAGGGTTAAAAAGGGTCCGACCACGCGAAATAAGAAATCTAAAGTCCCATCAATCGGTTAACTGGCGGCGGTTTTTGAACGATGCTGGAAAAATTTAGAAATATCTTCAAGATCCCTGATCTTAAACGACGAATTCTTTTCACCCTGTTAGTCTTTGTAGTCTACCGAATCGGTGGTCACGTTCCCGTACCGGGAATAAATGCTATGGCACTCGGTGAATTCCTGCAAATGCAGCAGAACACTCTGTTCGGATTATATGATATGTTTGCCGGAGGTAACTTCGGTAGAGCTACCGTTTTTGCTCTCGGTATCATGCCATATATTAGTGCATCAATTATTCTACAGTTAATGGGCACAGTAATGCCTGCACTGCAGAAATTGCAGCAGGAAGGTGAAGAGGGTCGAAAAAAGATAACTCAGTGGACTCGCTACCTGACTGTTGGTATCGCTGGAGCACAGTCCGTTGGTGTCAGCATCTTTTTAACTCAAATTCCCGCAACCCAAAGTGGATTGATAGTTGTACCCAATCCAGGATTAGGCTTCGCATTACTTACAGTGCTGACTCTTACATCCGGTACTATTTTTATTATGTGGCTGGGGGAGCAAATTACCGAAAGAGGTATTGGTAACGGGATAAGTCTTCTCATCTTTATCGGGATTATTGATCGTCTCCCATATGCCTTGATGGATGAAGTTCAACTGCTAAATAAAGGTCTTAGAAGTCCAATAGAGGAACTTTTCCTATTCGGATTGATGTTCCTTACAATTGCCGCAGTTGTCGGAATCACTCAGGGACAACGGAAGATTTCTGTACAATATGCTAAAAAGGTTGTCGGACGAAGGGTTTATGGTGGTCAGTCCACTCATATCCCCCTACGTGTAAATACTGCGGGCGTAATGCCCATTATTTTCGCACAGACCATCATGTTTGTGCCGTCCACCGCAGCAACATTTCTTCCAGAAGGTGCATTCAGGGAATGGTTGAATACTGCATTCACGTTCCAGTCATACACCTATATGATCTTTTACATGCTTTTAATTATCTTCTTCACCTATTTTTATACTGCAATAGCTATCAACCCAGTTGATATGGCTAATAATCTGAAGAAGCAGGGGGGATTGATTCCTTCCGTAAAACCTGGAAAAAGAACCGCGGAATATATTGACAATATCCTGACGAGGATTACTCTTCCTGGAGCAATTTTCCTTGGATTAATTGCAATCTTTCCTGCAATTATAACGAAACAGATGAATGTTTCGTATAATTTCGCATCATTCTTTGGTGGCACTGGTTTGTTAATTATGGTCGGTGTCTCTCTTGACACTCTCCAACAGATAGAGTCTCATTTGCTGATGCGCCATTACGATGGTCTTATGAAATCAGGAAAACTTCGTGGTCGACGCCGCGGTTAACGAAACAAAAGAACAACTTTAGTCAAGAGGCTAAATATGATCCTGATCTTACTTGGTGCTCCTGGAGCCGGAAAAGGCACCCAGGCTGAAAGAATAAAAGCACACTTTGATATGCAACACCTGTCAACAGGTGATTTACTTAGAGCTGCTGTAAAAGAAGGCAGTGAGTTGGGAAAACTTGCAAAAGACTATATGGATGGCGGGAAACTTGTTCCCGATGATGTGATACTAGGAATCATAAACGATTATATGAAAGCAAACGAAGGCGCGGGGATTCTGTTTGACGGATTCCCAAGAACGGTTGCACAGGCTGAAGGACTTGATGGTTTTTTGAAGGATGCGGAAGTTAAAGTGGTTTCACTTGAAATAGAAGATGAGGTTGTAATCAACCGCCTATCTTCTCGCAGGTCTTGCCGGGCTTGTGGTCGAGTCTACAACCCAGCATTAGGGATTAAACCAGCTGGTGACGCATGCGAATGCGGCGGTGAGATTTACCAGCGTGATGATGATCGTTCTGAAACAATCGCGAATCGGTTGAATATTTTCCATACTCAGACTGAACCGATAATCGAATTCTATGGTGCCCGAAAAGTACTTTATAAGGTGAATGGAAATGGTGCCCCGGATGAGATTTTTAAGAGAGTGAAGGAAACTCTCGTTTGATAAAGCTTCGCAGTCCTCGAGATATAGAAAAAATGCGCCGAGCAGGGGCATTATTGGCGAAGTCATTTGTAAAAGTATTTGACCACGTTTCCCCCGGTGCAGTTACTCAGGATCTCGATTCAGTTATTGAAGAGGCGATTCTGCAAGCGGGTGCGATCCCTGCCTTCAAAGGTTACAGTGGAGGCGGGACAAAGAAGTTTCCAGCGACGACATGTATTTCCGTTGATGAAGAAATCGTACATGGAATACCTTCACAAAGAAGCATAAAAGATGGTCAGATAGTTGGTATCGACGCTGGCTTAAAACTGGATGGTTGGTTCTCGGATATGGCATGTAGTTTTCTGGTTGGAGAAGTAGATAAGAAACGGCAGAAACTATGGAATATTACTCGAGAAGCGCTTTATGCAGGTATTGAACAGGCAAGACCGGGGAATTATCTTCTTGACGTCTCTGGTGCAATTCAGGATCATGTAGAAAAAAGCGGTTTTGGAATAATCCGGGACCTTGTTGGACACGGAATTGGACAGGAATTGCACGAAGAACCACAGGTGCCGAATTATCGTCAGAGTATGAAGAGTTTAAAACTCCGTTCCGGGATGACATTTGCAATTGAACCGATGGTATCGATTGGTGATTGGAGAATAAAGACATTGCGTGATGGTTGGACTGCAATTACGCGTGACAGGTCACCAGCCGGTCATTTTGAACATACGGTACTCGTGACAGATGGAGAACCGCTGATTTTAACCAGACTTGAAGATGGTCGAGACCCATGGGATGTTCTCGGTCAAATGTATTCAAGTCTACGCAGCAAGGAATAGATTTTGCCGAAAGAAGAAGCAATCAAAGTTGATGGAGTTGTTACTGAAACTCTGCCAAATGCAACTTTTCAGGTTAAGCTTGAAAAAGGTCATACAGTTCTGGCTCATATTTCCGGTAAGATGAGGATGCACTATATAAAGATTCTCCCTGGGGATAAAGTAACCATAGAATTGTCACCCTACGATTTAAATCGCGGTAGAATTGTTTACCGTTACAAGTGAAGGATAAGAAATGAAAGTACAAGCCTCAGTCAGGCGTATATGTGATAATTGTAAAATCGTTCGCAGGAAAGGTGCAGTTCGAGTGATTTGCAAGAATCCGAAACACAAGCAACGCCAGGGTTAGGGAAGTTAAAGAAGTTTTTGCTTATTTGCGAAGACCTAACTATGGCGACATGAAGTTGTCTTAATTTGAATGTAAGGAGTTACAATGCCTCGCATCGCTGGCGTTGACTTACCGCGAAATAAGCGGATTGAAATTGCACTGACGTACATATTTGGCATCGGTCGCAAAAATTCTCATGAAATACTGACCAAAGCAAAGATTGACTTTGGAAAGAGTTCAGATGATTTGAATGAAAAGCAAGTGAAGCAAATTCGCGATATAATCAATGAAGATTATAAAGTTGAAGGACCTTTGCGTACTGAAATTCAAATGAACATTAAGCGCTTGATTGACATCGGTAGTTACCGAGGTTATCGTCACAAGCGAGGTCTTCCGGCCCATGGTCAGAATACGAGAAATAATGCCCGTACACGTCGCAGCAAGCGACGTTCGTCACCGGCCAATAAGAAGTAATCAATCGTTACTAATGGAAGGATATCGTGGCTAAAGGCGATAAGAGAAAATCCTCGAAGAAAAAGGAAAAGGTTGACGCAGTTGGGGTTGTTTATATCAAAGCTTCGTTCAACAATACCCTGATTACAATAACCGACACATTCGGTAATGTGATTGTATGGTCATCGGCTGGTCGAGTGGGATTTAAAGGTTCACGGAAAAGTACTCCTTTTGCTGCTCAACAAGCAGCGAGTACTGCCGCAAAAACAGCTATGGATATGGGGCTTCAGAAGGTGTCTATTGAAGTAAAGGGACCCGGTTCAGGACGTGAATCTGCAATCAGGTCACTCGAAGGTGCAGGATTGATGATTACATCGATTCATGATGTAACTCCCCTGCCCCACAATGGGTGTCGACCCAAGAAAAAACGTCGGATTTAAACCGGCATTTTTATAATAGAAAGAAGATTTGACAGGAGAATAAATGGCTCGCTATACGGGCTCGGTTTGCAAGTTATGCCGACGTGAAGGTGAGAAACTGTTTCTGAAAGGTGAAAGGTGCTTTGCAGCGAAATGTTCGTTTGATCGCCGCAATTACGCACCTGGACAACATGGTCAGAACCGGCGTTTCAAGCAATCCAACTACGGGCTGCAGTTACGGGAAAAGCAGAAAATCCGGCGTACATATGGTTTGTTGGAAAAGCAATTCCGGAATAACTACGAAAAAGCCGAACGCGAAAAAGGCGTCACTGGTGAGAGGATGTTGATGCGGTTGGAGAGTCGGTTGGACGTTTGTGTTTACAGACTTGGACTTGCTCCATCTCTTAAAGGTGCCCGTCAATTCGTTTCACACGGACACGTTACCGTGAACACGCGTAAAGTTGACATCCCATCTTATATGTTAAGACCGGGAGATAAAATCCAGATTCGTGCGCAATCACGAAAAATGGATATCATTCATAATTCAATGCAGCGCGTCAGAGAAAACAGGATGGTTCCTTATTTGTCTTTGGATAAGGCAAAAATGGAAGGTGAATTCCTGTCTCTTCCCAAGCGAGATGAAATCCCGATTACAGCTCGCGAACAACTTGTAGTTGAGTTATACTCACGTTAATACGCCATAATTTTGTGGAGGACCGATCGGTATGAACGGAAGTAACTTCCAAATGCCGGAATCGATCGAAGTTGATCATACTACGTATCAAACAACGTATGGTAAATTTGTAATCCAACCGTTAGAACGCGGGTACGGAATTACAATTGGAAATGCCATACGACGTGTATTGCTATCTTCACTACCCGGTGCGGCTATTGCATCGATCCAGGTAAATGGCATCCAGCATGAGTTCAGCACAATTCCTGGAGTTAAGGAAGATGTGATGGAAATCGTGCTTGCTTTAAAAGGAGTTCGACTCAAGCTTTTAAACAGGCAGCCGGATAAAATAAAAATGCGCCTTGAAGGTCCTATGGAACTAACGGCGCGTGATCTTCAAGTCGGACAAACCGATTTTGAAGTTTTAAATCCGGATCATGTTCTGGCACATTTGGGCGAGGATGCAGATGTTAATCTGGAATTGACGATTAAATCAGGTCGCGGTTATGTTCCTTCAGAGGAAAACCGGGAAGCTGATATGCCACTTGGCACAATTCCAATTGACACTATTTACACGCCCATAGAAAAAGTGAAGTTCTCAGTCGAAAATACAAGAGTTGGTCATAAGACCGATTATGAAAGACTAATTCTTGAAGTATGGACTGATGGATCAATCACACCGGATGATGCACTTACCCATGCCGGAAAAATTGTACGTGACCACATTCAGCTCTTTATCAATTTCGAGCTCGTTCCGAGCGAAGATGAAAGTGAGATAGAAACTGATGAGGAAATATTACGTATCCGACGACTGCTTCGTAAACCAGTTGATGAACTTGAGTTGACTGTCAGAGCTGCAAACTGCCTGAAAGAAGCTAGAATTCGTACTATCTCAGATCTCGTCTGTCATGATGAAGCAGAGATGTTGAAATTCAAGAACTTTGGACGCAAATCATTGAATGAACTGACCGTGATCCTAACACAGCACGGTTTGTCGTTTGGATTTGACATTGATAAGTATCTTGGGTCCAACGCACTTAAAATGACTAATCCTTAAGGAACGGACTTCTCGAAAAAGATAGAGAATCCTGAAAATACAAAATGCGACACTTAAATCGAAAAGCACACTTAAACCGCACAGCAGCACATAGAAAAGCACTCTTTGGTAACCTTTCCGCGGCACTGTTTACACATAAACGCATCGTTACGACTCTCGGCAAGGCAAGATATGCACGTCGATTCGCTGAAAGAATGATAACATTTGCACGACGCGGAGATGTAGCTGCCCGTCGGCATGTTATGAGATATGTGCAGGATAAGCTTGCGGTGAAAACATTGTTTGATGATTTGGGACCTCATTTCAAGAATCGAGATGGCGGCTATACCAGAATAATCAAACTTGGCACCAGACGTGGTGACGCTGCTCCAATGGCGTTAATAGAGTTGGTCGGCTTTGACGATATCTCAACGACAGATACCAAAGTCGAAACTAAGTCACGTTTGAAAGCTTCTCAGAAGAAGGCTGTTGAGGAAAAAGTATCCCCTGAAGCTGCCGTAAAGGAAGAGGATGTAGCGAAGGAAGAAGTCATTGCTACAGAATCTGAACCTGATGTTGTTGAAACAACACCGGAAGAATCGGTGGAAGAGCCGAAGCCCGAAGACTCAAAAGAAGAATCCTCTGAAAAATAGAGTTAGAACAACTTCTTGTAGCAATTTATTAAAAAAGCAACCGATTTTCGGTTGCTTTTTTAATCTCATCCTGTATGAATCCCATCACTTTCTATGTGTAGATAACCTTTCTCGAAAAGATGACACATTTATGAGTAATGAATGTTCCCGAGCTGTAATTGTAGCAGAACTGAATAGCTCAAGATGCAAGGTGTCACCAGGTATAAGTGAAGCACTTCTTTCAGTCGAACTTATATCAACCCGCCCGAAAACTAAATGAAGACTGATCAAGATACCAGGTGCAGACTGCAATTGCTTTTCAATTCCCGCACTCATTTCTATTCTATTCATACTCGGTAAGTTCTTCTGTCGAAGCTTGCGAGGTGATGGGCGTTGCCGCGAGGAAAACGTTCGAACCAATTGAAACAATCCAACTTCATGAGGACCGATAAGGTACTGAATTGGCACCTCGAGTGCGGCACTCAGTTCAATGATCGTGGTTATTTTTGGATCAAATGCATCGTGTTCAATGTTGTGAATTGTAACTGCAGTGACACTTGTCTCCGCTGCGAGTTGTGCCAGTGTCAACTTGCGTTCAATACGCAGTGTCCGGATTTTTTCACCTAATCCAGTCATGAATTAGGTCTACGATGGATGTGATTATTCATCCGGATCGTCTTCGGGTGGATTTATCAGAAAAATAGTTTCTCCTGGATACTTCATATTATGTCTTCTTGCTTCTTCTTCAATTATCCGAGAGTCATCTTTTTTTAAGAGCTCAAGTTTCTGCCTGCGCCATTCGTTTATGGCCCGCAGAGAATCGTTTTGGGATTCCAGTATTCCAATCTGATGTTGGAGTTTAATGGAATGGACAATCCCGTTCCCTGCGAAAAGAAATGCGAATATTAGCAAGACAAAGAGACAGATCGCAATAATTATACGAAATCGTTTCCGTATGTATGCAGTTAAAGGGGAATCAAACCAGTTTGCAAATGTTTTATGCGGGTTTGAAACCATATAGAGCGTTTTCTCCTAGTTCCTCTTCGATTCGCAGCAATTGGTTGTATTTACAAATTCTGTCGGATCGACTTGCGGAACCAGTTTTAATTTGACCGACTCCAGTAGCAACTGCCAAATCTGCAATTGAAGTGTCTTCGGTTTCACCCGATCTATGTGAAATAATGGAAGTATAACCATTCATTGTTGCAAGGTTTATCGCATCGAGTGTTTCAGATACTGTCCCGATTTGGTTTAGCTTTATCAGAATGGAGTTAGCAATACCCTCTGTGATGCCCTTGCCTAAACGATTGACATTGGTTACAAAAAGGTCGTCACCAACAAGCTGCACGGAATCACCAATCTTTTCGGTTAAGTGCAACCATCCACCCCAATCGTCTTCATCCATCCCATCTTCAATTGATACAATTGGATATTTGCTCGTCAGCTCAGCCAAGTAATCGATCATCTCTTCGGAGCTCAGATTTTTATTTTCTGAGGCGAGATTGTATACTTCATCCTTAGCATTGTAAAACTCACTTGCGGCTGCATCCAATGTAAGAGAAATTTGTTCGCCAGGTTTGTATCCTGCATTTTCGATTGCCTTGAGAATCAATTCAATGGCTTCAACATTCGATTTCAGGTCCGGTGCAAAACCACCTTCATCACCAACAGAAGTTGCGAGTCCCTTGCTATGTAAAACCTTCTTCAAGTGATGGAATACTTCAACACCAGCCCGTAAGCCATCTGAAAATTTCTCGAATCCATGAGGGTATACCATAAATTCTTGAATATCAACATTATTGTCGGCATGTTGGCCACCGTTCAAAATATTCATCATAGGTACGGGCAGCACACGTGCTCCCACACCACCAATGTACTTATATAGCTGTAGTCTGGATGACTTTGCCGCTGCTTTGCATACTGCAAGCGAAACCCCAAGAATTGCATTTGCCCCAAGTTTGGACTTGTTGTTAGTTCCGTCTATTTCACGCATCAAATGATCAATTTCAGCTTGATCTTCTGCATACCTTCCCAATAGTTTTGGGGCGATCAGTAGATTTACATTATTAACAGCATTCTTAACACCTTTCGTCAGGTATCTATTTTCGTCTCCATCACGTAATTCAGCGGCTTCCCATTTTCCAGTTGAAGCCCCTGATGGCACTGAAGCTCGTCCCATTGAACCATCTTTCAGGACAACTTCTACTTCAATGGTGGGGTTTCCGCGTGAATCAAGTATTTCACGAGCGAATATGTCAGTTATCTCAGTCATTAATCATCCAGTATTTTTTTTGTTTAAATGCGCGGTTACTGCTCAATCGGTATCCTAAAATAGGTAAAAAAGCAGCACTTTTACAATTCCGCTGATTTCCAGTTGCGACGTTGCCCGAATTGTAACAATGTAAAATCAAACCCTATTCCTCATCGTAATAATCGTAATCACCTTCTGAAGACCCAGGAAGTTCTTCGATTATCAATTTAATGATGCTCATGGCTTCATCAAACTCAGGTTCCAGAACATACACCTGTGAGTTTGAGCTTAAATAATTACCTCGTCCAGCTGAAGCAGCAGACCCTCTATTAGAAATTGAATACGCAGGGATGCCCTCACGCATTAACAATTCTACTGCCATATTAGCATACAGGTATTCGGGAAAGGTGTGTAACTCAATCCAATCACCATCATCGCATCCTTCCGGAATATCTAAAGGAGTGTCAGTAATCAGATCAACGCCACAATCTGAACACACGTCAAAAGTAACTGTGTACTCAGCACTGCATTTTGGGCAAAATACCATGTAAAATCCGAATAATTACTTTGTCAATCTTATTGGATGAAGTCAGGTTTGATTAAATTCAAAATCAAATCAGGATTACATTTTAATATTGCAAATATAGAATAACAAGTGTTTTCAGCACACAACTTGAAAATATGTTGGAAAAACTGACGTAACCAATAAAATTGTGTTGACTATTCAAATCCATTTACAAGAATGCAAATATCAACTTGACACTACCCTCACAGAAGGATATATTAAAATGATAGATTAGATCAAGAATGTAAAAACATTCCAATTTCACAAAACTTGAGTTCCACTCTGAAATCAACAACTCAACATTTACTTGTTGCAGTCTATGTTTTGATCTGCCTGTTTGGTTTTGGTTGTAATGCACCAAGAGATAGCCAGTATGATCCGGCAAGCCCTTCTTACAATGCCCCGCAAGCTCCTGATGCAATTTCAGACCTGACACTGGTCAGTTTTACAGGCCTAAATTGCCAAATTAGCTGGACAGCACCGGAAGGGGCGTTCCAATATGTTCTATACTATGGTCCAAAAGACTGGGATGGAGTAAAACTTGAAATTGCTACCAGATATACGGGGAATCTGCCGGGTGTCAAGCCTCCCGGAGAAACACAGTCCATCTGGATTAATCAGAATTTCCCTGATACCCTCAATTGGTCTATGTACAGCTACTCTGAGGAAGAATTACTTTCTCCCGGATCGAATGCTCTATTAATTGAAACTCCATCAGTTGATTCTCCAGCTGAAATATCCGGAACATTGAAATCAAAACGCTACGATCGCTGGGGGATTTTGTTAGATCTAATCACTCTTGAGGTCGAAGCAGAAGTATTTGATGAGGATGGAATTGATTCCGTCTGGGTTCAATATGAATCAACCAATATTGGGCTCTTAGCATTGCAGGAAGATGGTTATCATTACTTTGCAGAGTTTCCGTCGAATGATAGTCTTCCCGGACGTAATGTCGAAGCTATTGTTGGGCATCCATTTACAATATGGTCCAGAGATGTGAGGGGAGGAGTTTCTGTATCAGAGGAATTAAAACTGATCAGAGTTCTAACTTACTGTCCTCAAACATATGAATTGCCTGCAGATACTCTCGATGGAGATCCGACGTTTACCTGGGAGATTTATGACTCCAGGTATTCATATACATACACTATTCAGGTTATACACATCACTGACCCAGAGACCTACAATTCAAGAGTAGTCTTTGCTGATTCTCTGCTCAATATAGAGACTGTTAGTTATACAATTCATCGGGTAGGCAGCAATAATCCATTACCCGAGGATCCCAAATATTTGTTATGGTCGGTTTCTGTTGTTGATGATTTTGGCAACACAGCCCGTTCAGTGGAAGGTAAATTTAATTTGAAGCCATATGTCGAAGAGTAAAAATTTATCCAGAGATGGATTCGAACTGATTGTAGAAGCTGCGAAAGCCCTGCTTGACGAACCGGATTTACAGAGGTTAATACCTCGGTTGCTAGATCTTGCGTTTGAAGTGAGCGGCGTTGAAAGAGGATACATGCTCCTGCGAGATAGTGAAGGCGAACTATCACCAGTTGCGCAGCGAGGGATCGAACCCGGATCTCTGCCGGAGGGGGATCCCTCACGGGTGGTTGTTGAAACAGCTCTGCGAGAGCGTCGTCCGGTGTTATCAACAAACGCTGCACGTGATCCAAGATTCACCGGGTCAGAATCGATTATTATTCGTGGTATTAGATCAACTTGTTGTATACCGCTCGAGACTCCCGGCAATCGAATCGGTGCATTTTATCTCGACGCAAAAGGGACAGGTAGTTTGAACGAGGAACAACTTCCTTTACTCGAAGCGTTTGGCGCACTTGCTGCACTTTCGCTGGCCAGAGCGATGGATTTGGATTCGGCTCGACGTGCACTTGAAGCTGTAGCATCTTCAACAAGATTTCCTGACATTGTAGGTGACTCCAAAGTGATGTGCCGATTATATGACCGAATGGACCGAATCTCTGCGGCAGATTTCCCAGTATTAATTACGGGAGCAAGCGGAACGGGGAAGGAACTAATAGCCCGAGCGTTACACAAATCCGGTCCTCGCAGAGAACAACCATTCCGTGCAATCTTCTGTGGCAATCTAACTCCGGAACTTCTCGAGAGCGAACTGTTCGGATATAAGAAAGGAGCGTTCACCGGAGCCATTGCTGACAAACCGGGCTTACTCGATTTGGCGGAAAAAGGGACGCTTTTTCTCGATGAAATTGGAGATGTCCCCGGGCAGGTTCAGGCAAAACTGTTGCGTTTTCTCCAGGACGGTGACTACCAGCGACTTGGTGATCCCACTGAGCGTAAGGCTGATGTTAGAATACTGTCAGCTACGAATAAGAACCTGAATGATGAAATTGAAAAAGGAAGTTTCCGGGAAGACCTTTTTTACCGCTTAAATGTCTTAACCATCGAAGCTCCTCCTCTCAGAGATAGAGAAGGTGACATAGCATTGCTTTCTGCAACAATTCTCGCCAAGGTTGCAGCGCGTACAGGTCAGCCACCGCGCAGGCTTTCGCCGGCTGCCCTGAAAAGGTTAATTGTTCATAATTGGCCGGGCAATGTGCGCGAATTAGAAAATGTACTTGCGCGAGCTGCTGTGTTGGCAATCGGAGACTCAATCGAACCAGAGGATCTTGATCTTTTCCAAAGAGGAACAGAAGAATCCGAAGTATCTGAAGACGCGCTTGATCTGGAAAGCGTTGTTGAAGCCCACTTAAAAAGAGTGCTGAAGAAAACGCAGGGAAACCGCAGTGAAGCCGCGAGGATTCTTGGAGTCAGTAGACGCTATCTACAGAAAAACCTTGCGAAGTGGCGTGAGGAAGAAACACAGTGAGTTGAAAAATGTCTGGATTATTAGATAAACTGAAAGAAGAGAGAAAATTCTCGGTTTGGAAATTGGTTAGTGTTTTTATTGTGCTGATACTTATCTCGGCCTTCTTTGGATTAAATTCCTTCTTTTCAACAGGTAATGTTGGGGGGAGTGATGATGCTTCGATATTTTTCCTCGATTCTGCAACAAAGATAATAGTGACTCTGAATAATCAGATATACCACATACCTGGATGCTTAGAGATAGATGCTTATAAAGGTAACACTGAAAAAATCAATTATGGTAAAGCCTTAGGGAGAGGTTACATGCCTTGCCCTCTTTGTATTGGTGATGAATAAAAAACTAATAAATCAGTAAAACATCGTTACTGAACAATCATATCATGTTTTTGGACAATCTTGGTTGACGTTTTCTTTTACTGAGTTTTAACAGTCGGGATGAAAAATGATTAAATACTTGATTGTGGCTTCTATTGGCTTAGTGCTCATATTTCTAGCAATTTTTATGCTGAGGTCAATGGACCCCGAAAGACAAATTGAGGAAACAGATGATGAATTTGTGTCAGCAATTCAAAATCGACCATCCAATCCGGGGAGTATTGTTGAACCAGACATGGTGAAGGTGACATATGGAGACAGTCTTTATCATGATCCTTCCTGTTCTTGGATTGGAAAGAAATCAAAGAAAATGACATTAGAGAAAGCGGAGAATCTCGCATTTGAACCATGCAGTCAATGCGTGGAGTAAACATATAACTGCTTTTTTAATCGTCGGTTTTGTTGAGAGCACTTTAATCGAATTTAGGAAGGAACTTTTGAGGAATAGATGTACAAAATAGGCAAAAAGCAAAGAGCAATTTCGCTGATCTCGATCCTGTTGGTGGTAACAACAGCTTTTTCAGGCTGCGATTTTTCTGCAAAATGGGATTTAAAACGTGCTGAGAAAGCACTGAATAGTGCAGATAAGTATAAAGCCTCTTTTTGGGCTGAACGTGAGTATACAAAAGCCCAGAAAGCATTTGATGAGGCTTGCATTCTAGCCAGAGAGGGAAAGGTTAACGAGGCCAGAGATATGGCTCAGAATGCAAAGGAATGGGCGATTGAAGCGATGGCGCTGGCACAGGCAAGAGAGGAAGAGATGGAGAAGGAACGTGATGGTCTGGGAACTTATAAAGAATAGATAAGTTCAAAGGGGGAAAGATATCAACGAGAAAATACGCTGGGCGATCCCGATTGTACTCGGTGTGCTACTGATACTGGTGATTGTGGTTCTCAACAATTCTGCGAACCGGATGAGCCGGAGGTTTGATTCCATTCCGGACCCAAACCTGCAAATAGCCATTACACTGGATGACAATCGGTACCATCGGTTGCTCTGTAACTGCATAATGGGTGATACATTAATCACTGAATTGCAAAACGCAAGAAACAGATATTCCGAGCCCTGTCCGGCATGCTTCCGTGAAGAAGCCGGACTCAAAAACTACTGATCAACATTAACTTTATGCCACCAAAAAAACGAAAAATCCTGTGGGTAGATGATGAGATTGCTTTACTGAAGTCTCATATTTTGTATCTGAGTAGTCGGAATTATGAAATTGCATCCGCCACCAACGGTCCGGATGCCCTTGAGCTTATCCAAAATCAGCAGTTCGATCTTGTATTACTTGACGAGCAAATGCCTGTAATGGAAGGACTCGAAGTACTTAAACAGATTAAGCAAATCCGGTCGGATTTGCCAGTTGTGATGGTTACGAAGGACGAAGCAGAAGAGCTTATGGATCAGGCTATAGGTTCACAAATCGATGGCTTTCTAACCAAACCGGTAAATCCCTCTCAGGTACTTTCTGTTCTAAAACGAACTCTTGACTCAAAGACAATTTCAGCCTCACAGTTTTCACAGAACTGGGCGAGGGAGTTTGCGAATCTATCTCAGATTATCGACAGCGATCTTGATGCCGATGGTTGGTTCGATTTACAATCCAAGCTATGCATCTGGGAGCAGAGAATTGACGAGCTGGGAGACTCTGATCTTGGTGAAATGATTTATGATGCAAGGCTTGAGGCAGATCGTCATTTTGCGAAATGGATTGAAAGAGAGTATCCAGATTGGATAAAAGCAGATTCGGATAACCGACCACCGGTATCATCAGATCTTGTTGATAAATGGTTGCTTCCTCTGTTAAAGGAGAAAAAGCCGGTTCTTTTTCTGGTTGTAGATTGTTTGCGGATGGATCAATGGATGGCAATTGAATCACTTCTGTCAGCTCAATTTAATGTGAAGAGGGATAGCTACTTTTCAATATTGCCAACAGCCACTCCCTATTCACGGAATGCTCTTTTCAGCGGTTTAATGCCTTCAGAACTCGAGAGAGTCCATCCTGATCTTTGGACTGATAACGATGAAGATGAGGCATCCTCGAACCGCTATGAGCACCAGTTCCTGAATAATCTGCTCAAGAGACGAGCAATTGAACTGAAGCCTGAGTCAAAATATGTGAAGGTGCTTGAGGTTGAAGAGCTATCAGAATTTGAACGAAAGATCCAGGATTACGTGAACATGCCGCTGACAGCTATGGTCTACAACTTCGTTGATATATTAATCCATACGCGGCAGAGAGTAGAAGTATTAAAGGAAATGCTGCCGGATGAATCTGCCTTCAGATCTGTAACAAAAGCCTGGTTCCAGCATTCAGCTCTTTTTAGAATTATCCAGGCTTATCTCGAATCGGGCGGGTATGTTTTGCTTACATCGGATCATGGATCATTGCGCGGAAGACGTGGTGCAAAGGTGATCGGAGATAAACAAACATCAACCAGCCTTCGGTATAAGCATGGCAGGAATCTTCGAACTGATCCGAAGCAGTCAATAAAAATTAAGAATCCGGAAGAATGGGGACTTCCGCGCCGTGGTGTCAATACTGAATATATTCTCGCTCGCGAGGATTATTTTTTTGTATATCCGACAAATTACCATAAGTATTTAGAAATTTATCGTAATAGTTTTCAACACGGTGGGGTATCCCTCGATGAAATGGTTTTACCTGTAGTAACATTGAAGGGAAAAGGATAGGTTTTAGTCACGTCCAAAAAAAGGGTCTTGCCCTATTTAATTTGTAGAGTTTTTCATAAAGAAGGGGAGGTGCAATGAAACGCACCGTTATTATTTTTTTATTAGTTATTGCAGTAATGGTATTTGCCTTTGATGAGGCATATGCCCAGGAAGGAGGAGTGCCCGGTGTACCGCCGACATTTTTCTCGCTACCACAACATTCAGTCGCAGCAACCGATGGAGCTCTTTCAATTCTTGCCAATCCCGCTGGTTTGGGAATTTCCAATGGCAGCTCAATGACTTTTATGCTGCCCTATCAAAAGGAAGCCAAATTTGGCGATTGGGGATTTGCATCAAAGGATGATGGATTTGGCTTCAGTGCAGAGGTCTTTAATCACTCAGTCGGAGATCAAAACTATAATCAACGTCGCTACACCTGGGGACTCGGTGGTGGTGGTGATGGTTTTTACATGGGTTTTGGCTACAGTTGGACAACCGGGATTGATCGAAAGAATAACTGGGATTTCGGTGTTCTTTCACGGCCGATGCGGTGTATGTCATTTGGTGCCGTAGCTCGCGGTATCAACCAGCCTGAGATTTACGGTGAAAAATCCAACGTCGGTTACGACCTCGGTTTGGCTTTCCGTCCCTTGGCACCATTTGGTCCGATTGGCAATAACCAAGGTGACAGATTAACAATAACTGCAGATTTTAATCTGCGTCAGTTTGATGCAACGGATACCTTTGAGGAAGAAGGCTATCTTGACGAAATGGGAATGAAGATTGGCGTTAGAGCCGAACTTCTACCAGGCGTTATTGCTCATTTAGATTACCTGCCTGAGGTTAAGGGTCATCTGGCTCGATCCGAAGAGATTCTTGCTGGTATGACATTCAGCTTTGGAAACTCAGGTGTTGGCAGCCATCACAGGAGCTCAGGCACAGGAACTGCTTATCTTGACTTTTCTGACAGATTTGAAAAAACCATGCTCAAAAAGAAATCAGAGAAATTTGTTCAGATCAACCTGAGTGGAACAATTGTAGAGCAAAATCGGAAAGGATTTTTCTCATCGAAACATCGAACCATTAGACACTTTAATAAACTAATGGACAGATTAACCGATGATCCGGAAGTCAAAGGTATCTATCTGAAAATGTCTGGTTTCGGTGCTGGGTGGGCAAAGATGCAGGAAATGAGGGATGCTCTTGTCAAGTTCAAGGATGCCGGCAAACAAATCGTTGTATATGCAGAATCATTTGGTAATGGCTCCTATTACCTCGCGTCAGTAGCCGATAAAATCTATCTTCCCCCGACTGGGAGCTTGAACTTAACGGGATTGGCAGCTCACATGCAATTCCTGCGTGGAACGCTTGATTGGATCGGTGTAGAACCTCAATTGGAGCACATTGGTAAATATAAGTCATACTCAGATATGATGACTCGAGACAACATGTCCGATGCTCAGGCTGAGGCGACAAATGCTATTCTGGATGACATTTACGAAGTTTTCGTAAATGCGATTGCAGATGGCAGAGGCAAGTCTGCTGCTGATGTTCGCGGCATTTTTGATCAAGGTCCGTTTTCTGACAATGGCGCTTTAGAAGTAGGTCTTGTTGACAGTTTGGTTTATGAAGACCAGATTGAAGACCTGATTAAAGAACTTGCCGATGGTGAACCACCCATTCAACAAGAATTTATGTACAAGATGTGGCAAGAAAAGAATACCGAATGGGATGATCACCGCAAAAAGACAATTGCTATAATTTACGGTACGGGCGGAATCACTTCTGGAAATTCCGTCAATGGCGGACTGTTTGGCAGCGAGACAATGGGTAGTAAAACAATGTCTAAGGCGATCAAGAACGCTCGTGATAATAAGGACGTCGAGGCAATAGTATTCCGCGTTGATTCACCGGGTGGTTCAGCTCTCGCATCAGAACTCATTACACGTGAAGTCAAACGCACCACTGAAGGTGACGACAAGAAACCGTTTATCGTTTCCATGTCCGATGTCGCTGGTTCAGGTGGTTATTATGTTGCCTGTCATGCGGATTCTATCGTTGCTATGCCCACCACCATAACGGGATCTATCGGTGTGGTTTCCGGTAAATTCAATTATGCAGAACTTCAGAAGAAAATCAAATTAAAGCATGAAACACTGCGACGTGGTGAACATGCTGATATGTATGCCGGTTACCGTTCCTTCACAGACGAAGAATGGGATAAACTACGCGACCACATCGACCAATTCTACCAGGCATTCATCGGTCAGGTTGCAGATGGACGCGGAATGGATACATCGGCAGTCAATGCCGTTGGTCAGGGACGGATCTGGAGTGGTAAAGCTGCTGAGAAAAATGGTCTAATTGATAGAACAGGTGGTCTGGATCTCGCTATTGATATGGCAGCTCGAGCTGCTGGTATCAAGGACGGTGAAGAGTTTAATGTCAAAATCTACCCAAAGGGTGGACAACTCACACTGACTGCGGCTCTAGAGGGAGCTACCCGCACCTTACTGCCAGAATCTGTTATAAAGGTTGCTAAGATGTTTAGCAACGAGACACAATGGAAAGATGGTGAAGTTCTCTATGTCATGCCTTATGAAATGGACATTAAGTAACTGTTCTTTCAGGTATACCATTTAGCTGAAAAATGGGTACTAATTATTCACTTATCTCCATACAGGTAGAAAACTGACCTGTATGGAGATAAGTTTTTTGCCACCAGAAAGGATTCTTAGCTATATTTTGAAACGTGAACGTTACATATTATTTGCTTTTGGATTGCTGGCATTAGCAACGGCAATATTTGGTAACACAGGTTTTTGGAGCAATCTTACAAGTTCCGATCCACACTCTAAAGTGAAATTAGAAGGTTACCGAATTATCGAAAGGGCACAGCTATGGTATGGAAATTCTGTCGCAAATGGTGGTGGTGACAGGTCATTTAAAGCTATGAATTTTATGAAAATAGGATATTCAGGATCTGAAGACGAATTGTTGTATTTCAACAATGATGTGGTTTTCAGTCTGCAGAATCTAAGAAGATATACATTCGACTTGCAGATTACTTTGCCCAATGGTAAAATTTTCTCCGCCCGTAACCTTGCCTACAATACTCACCCTGAAATATTGATCGAGGCTGAGGAATAGGAATATTTCTCGCCCCAATGCAAGTCTGATTGATGCACACTGAAGATATTTAAAACCTATGACCACAAGATCATAGATCTCAGTTTGAAAAACTTATTTTTTTCATGTATATTTGAAGATTACCTGCAAAAAGTGTTTTTCGAAAGTAATGAAGTATGTATCTCATTGTGAGGAACGCTGTGATGTTACTTTCAAGAAATGCTCAAATATGCGTCAGAATATTTTACCGGGAAACAAGGAACCAATTTGCTGAAAACAGGAATTAAGGTCATATCGGATCATAAGGCTTTCAGGTTTTTCCTTGCAACAGGTCGAGAGTTTATACACGATAACCTGTTTCTGCGTGCAATGGCATTGACATTTGCGACTTTTCTGTCTCTTGTTCCATTGTTGGTTATATCTTTCAGTATGTTTAAAATGTTTGGTGGTGCCGAATGGTTTATGGAGGTTCTAAGACCAGTTATTCTCCGCAATCTCACCCCTGGTAGTGGGCCAATTGTTGCAGACAAAATTAATAATCTTCTTTTAACCGGTGGGGATACAATGGTCGGGGGGATTGGTTTGATATTCCTCCTGTTTGCGGTTTATGGGGTTGCCGCTACCGTTGAAGGGACCTTTAACTTGATTTGGGATGTAAGGTCAAGAGGGGGGAGTTGGCGACGATTACCTTTGTATTGGGGAATGTTAACCATTATCCCAATCCTGGTCGGTAGTTCGCTTGCTTTAACGACATATTTGAAAGCTCTGCCAATTGTGGCAACAACTTTCACAAAGATAGATTTTGCTGAAAGTATGATGAACCGAAGCTTGCCGACCTTGATGGTAATGCTAGGCTTTTTTCTGCTTTACAGATTCTTGCCTGGTACAAAAGTTAGAACAGTTGCCGCTCTAGTTGGGACAGGGATTGCAATATTGCTTTACGAAATGGTAAAAGCAGGATTTATCTTTTATACCGGGAAATTAGTAGAATATGATGTGATTTATGGGTCTCTTGCAGCAATTCCAATGTTGATGATCTGGGTAAACTTATCATGGATTGTTGTACTGATAGGTGTTGAAGTATCCTTTGTTTTTCAGAATTTCAAATTAATCGAAAATAAGCATAAGAACATCAGGCTTTCACGAACTCAACAGGATGCTCTTGCTTACTTGATACTAGCACAGGTAACACACGCTTTTCAGGGAAAAAGACCAACAGTTACTCGAAGTGAATGGAGTATTGATTGGCGAATACCTCCAGAAGTCGTTTCTTCGATTGTTAAAAAATTGATTCAAGGTGAAATACTGAAGCAGGCAGGGAATAGAGGAGAGGAGTTGATTCTTGCTTTAGCACCTGAGGCTTTATCGATCTCAGAAATAGACAAAATACTCACATTTGAATCACAAAAAAAATGGACATGGCCTCCGGAAGCTGAATGGGAGACCATAAAAGCATGGTTGGCTGGAAAGAACAGAAAAGGAACATCAGGAACAGATGGCATGCTCCTTAGTGATTTTGTTGCAGAAGTTGCGAATGTTCCATCAAGATCGGAAAATAAGAGGTAATAATTAATGAAAGTAGCAGTCATTGGTACCGGGTATGTGGGACTAGTTGCTGGTGCAGCATTTGCTGAGACTGGAAACGATGTCATTTGTGTTGATATTAATGAAGAACGCATTATTCAACTAAAAAAAGGGAAGATACCGATATATGAGCCCGGTCTCGAAAGTTTGGTGATCAACAACTCCAGGGTTGGCAGATTAACTTTCACAACCGATACGGTTGATGCTGTTTCGCGCAGTCTGGTTATTTTTATGGCAGTGCCAACGCCTTCTGGCGAAGATGGCTCCGCTGATCTACAACACGTACTCAGCGCAGCAAAGGAGGTTGCGAAGGGGATCAATGAGTATAAAGTAATAGTTGATAAATCAACAGTTCCCGTTGGAACAGCGGCTAAGGTTAAAAAGGTTATCTCTGAAATTACAGATCAACCATTTGATGTTGTTTCTAACCCTGAGTTTTTGAAAGAGGGTGCGGCAGTTGACGATTTTATGAAACCTGACCGGGTTGTACTTGGATGTGACAGTAAAAAAGCAGAAGACATAATGTCTGACCTGTATGCACCATTTGTGAGGACGGTTAATCGAATAATCACGATGAGGGTGACATCAGCCGAACTCACCAAATACACAGCCAATGCATTCCTTGCCACCAAGATTTCCTTTATAAATGAGATTGCCCGGCTCTGCGAATTGGTAGACGCAGACATCAACGAGGTTAGAAGTGGAATCGGCTCAGATTCGCGAATTGGACAGAGTTTCCTATTCCCGGGTATCGGGTTCGGTGGATCGTGCTTCCCAAAGGATTTGCGTGCCATTAACTTTACTGCTGATAATCATGATTTACAATTGCAACTTGTCAAGGCTGCCATTGATACGAATGCAGTGCAAAAACAGTTTATCCCGACCAAGATCAAGAAATATTTCAAGGGTGACCTCAATGGTTTAAATATAGCTGTATGGGGGCTGGCATTTAAAGCAAACACTGACGACGTCAGGGAATCCCCCGTTATTCCAATTATTGATTGTCTCCTCGAAGGTGGAGCGAACGTCCTCGCCTATGACCCGCAGGCAATGGAAACCGCAAAAGAAATTTTCGGTGACCGGATTAACTATACACAGGACAGTTATTCAGCTCTCAAAGATGCAGATGCATTAGTTGTCGCTACTGAATGGAATGAATTCAGACATCCGGATTTTGCCAGGATGTCTGAATTAATGCGAAAACCTGTAATCTTCGACGGACGCAATTTGTTTAATCCACCGAAAATGGTTGAGTTTGGATTTACATACTTCGGAGTGGGAAGATCTCTTACAGATAAGCACTCTGCTTAAACGATGACTGATAACCTATCTAATATTACCATTGGGATAGTCGGCAATGGCAAAGTAGGAAGCGTTTTAGCGCGAAGCTTTACCAGTGCTGGTTATCCAATTTCATGTGTAGTCGCTATTGATTCTTCTTCTCGTGCACTGGATTCCAAAATTCCTGTTCTTGGAAGCATCGAACAAATACCTTCCGGGATAAAATGTTTATTGATGTGCGTTCCTGATAAAGAAATCAGGAATGTGATTGAGGAATTGCTGCGGCTACGGAAGATCGAAAAAGGAATGGTAGTTGGTCACACTGCCGGAGCTGAGTCAGCGGAAATCCTCGCCGCATTACGTGACCATGGTGCAACTGTAATGGCATGGCATCCAATGCAAACCTTCACAGGTGAAGAGGGTGCAGAACTGCTGAAGGGTGTGACAATTGGGATAGATGGTGATCCTGAAGCTGTGGCAATCGGCAAGCAGATCGCGAAGAGAATAGGATCAGAGCCCTATTGTGTCCCACCTGAAATGAGACCTTTATATCATCTCGGTGGAGTATTCGCCTGTAATTTCATGTCAGCTCTTACAGCAATATCGGCAGATTTACTTACTGAGGTCGGAATGGAACGCAACCGAGCGTTCCAGACACTCGCCCCATTACTCGAAAGAACAATTCAAAATATAAACAGTCTCGGTCTCCCAGATGCAATTACAGGCCCGGTTTCACGTGGAGACACAGAGACAATCTCAAAGCATGAAGAGGTGTTAGAAAATCACCCCAAGGCATTGGAGGTTTATCGCTTGTTAAGTGGGGTATTAAAGAAAGAGATTGAGGGGAAAATATAGAATAGAACTGAAGTGTAGCTTTTGTCATCGCGAGGAACGAAGTGACGAAGCAATCTGTTTGATATTATACAGATTGCTTCACTTCAATCGCAAATGTGTCTCCCCCCTAAATACCCAATACCACAACACAACAGCACCACAACACAACAGCACAACGGCACCCTAAGCCTTCGGTCTCCTTTCCGAAACTAAATTCTTCAGCTTTATGACCATTGTAATCTCACGTGACAACACATCATCCCCAAGGGCTTCATTCTCTTCGTTAAGGTATATCAATAGAGTTTCGAGAGTTTCTTCAGCTGATCCATCGTCGGGATCATGATAATATGCGCATGCCTCTTTCATAGATAAAACTTCTCTCGCCAGAGAAACCGTCAGCCTCACTCCGTCCTGCTCAAAATAGTGAGTTTCAGAATTATCGACATCCTCGCCAGTATATACAACGCTCAAGTCTTCCGAATGAGTCAAGCCATCCCGGTCTTCATAGGACAGGTGAATGTCAGCGATCCTTGCACCATAATTTACTAATGGATCTGCTCCTGCCACAGGGAGGAATCGAAGCAGCAACGCTCCTCGATTTCGCGAAAGAAAAATACTCGAAACCTCAAATCCCGGTGTGGAACTGTCACCACCAGGAAAACCGTAGTTGGTGACAGCCGCGAAATCGGCCTGTAGCTCAACTTCAAAATTTAGATCATAAGCAATCGGGGTGACCAGAAAATCGAAGTCCTCGTCAAAAACCTTAGAAGTTTTTTCACCATCTTGTAGATAGAAGTAGTTACACCCACGTTGTGTCGCAATGTAGTTAATCAGATCCTGATCGAAATCTGCACCGATTCCAAAAGCAGTCAACCCAATTCCATCGTTCGCGCCTTCAGTTGTAATGTCTCGGAAATTTCCCGGTGAGTCGTCCCCTGTATTTGGCAGAGCATCTGTGAAGAGAATAACTCTGTCTGAACGTTCACCAAATTCCTGGTATTGCCTGACAAACTCATACCCCTTTCGCATCCCGATATCCATGTTGGTGCTGCCACCTGCCTCAATTCGAGCGATATATTCATGTACATTGACATCACCCAATGGAGTCGGTTCGAGAAGAACTGTCATCTCATGATTGAAAAGAACGATTGATAGAATATCATTTTCATCAAGTTGATCAACCAGTTTTCCAAGAGCGGTTTTTACGCCTACAATTTTGCTCCCGTGCATAGAACCGGATTTATCAACCACAACTGAGAGATTAAGTGGATCACGCCTAAATGTTGCTGCATTGATCGAGCTGGATAGACCAAGCTGAACATACAGTCCGCCACCGGGTAGATTTTTATCAGCTGCGTAGCCGTGTGATGTTCTGATGGTGAAAATGTTCTCAGGAACAGGACCTTCAATAGGTAAATCGTATTCCGAAAACATGCCTTCCACATGGAAGTTTTCAGGATCGGGGACAATACCATTATCAATTAATTGACGGATAACACTCATATCCTGAGCTCCGCCTGGTGTTGCCCCTGCACCTCCGTTATAATCACCGCCGGACATGCCGGCACTTACTGATGAATCAAATCCATCGCAGCCGCTTATTATTAATGACGCACCAACAACAAACATTAGTAATACTAATAACTTCTTCATGATTTCTCCCGTAAGTTTCATGCTATCAAAGATGTCGAATTAGGAACAGGGTACTGTATATAATTTACTACACGATAGAGAGAGTTGCAAGGTTTCCGGAATTATGAAACAAAATTACCCGTAGGGGTGCACGGCGTGCGCCCTGTATCCACTGTGATTGCGTACACGTATTCAACGACACCAATTATCACAAACACATGATAAGGAATGAAGCAGAATTGCATGGAATACGTGAAGATATCACTTACAATCCGCCACAATGGGAATCAGACCCGAAAATCCGAACAATTGACCGGGTGCGCCCAAAAGTGCCAATTTTACTTCCCCGCCATTTCCTTCGTTACTCGTTCATGGGCCGCCAACACCACCGGATTAAACTCGTTCTCCATCCGCGCATCTATCAAGCGACGGGTTTCCTCACCGCCGATGCGGTATAGACCAACGACGGCTTCCGCACGCATGTGTTCACGTTGATTGGATAGGTGACCGTTCAGGATTGTGGAAGCTTCATAAATTGTTTTTTTGGAAGCAACATCCTCTTTCTTTTCAAGATTACGAGCAATTCTTCCGATGATATACAATGCTGATTCGGGATGGTCCGAGTCTTCATTACCGATGTAATCGAGAAGGTGAGGGATGGCTAAGGCTCCGAATCCTGAAATCGTCATCATTGCTCTCGAACGAACGGTAAAGAACTTGTCGTTCAGGAGTTCTGTCATGGATTCTATGGCAGTGCTGTCCTTCAGGGCTCCGAGAGCCCCCATGGTTGTTATGCGTCGCTTTTCAGTATCAGCATTCAAGTATTTATGGATTGGTTTGGCGGCTTCAATCTCGCCAATACTGCCGAGGGTCCCGATAATTGAGTTTCTTGCTTTTTCCAAATTCTTATCTTCAAGCAGTTCAAGTAGTGGTTCAACTGCAGGTTTCCACTTCAGCGTGCCCAAAAGGCTTATGTTATTAGAGAAGTAACGGAGGTCATCACCATTTGATGTTTCTGCAAGTTTTTCAATTAACATTGGTCCGGCTGAATCCGGCATAGCTTTCACGATCTGGTCCAGAACACGATTCTCAAGCGAAGCACGAGTTCTGAGTCTCCCGTTGCGGAAAATAATCTCAGATGGATAGGCTTGTTCGAGGAGGTGCCAGTTTGTTCTAAATAACTCAATACCCTCAGGATCAGCTTTGACTTCTTTTAGAAGGTCTTCCTCGATTTCAACATCTCTAAAAAGCTTTGCATTATAGAAACTGTCTGTGTTAAGCATTTGATTAAGTTCATCTACCAATGCCTGACGTAGAGTATCTGACAGAGCATCACGTATAGAATCAGCCTCTTCTGTTGATTGTTCATACTCATTAATGAGGTGATCGGTGGCTCCGAGCAATTCTCCATAAAGATGGATAGAAAGGGGATTTTCCTCATCCTGAAGTTTTTCCAGGAAGCTATCCAGGTTGGAAATATCGTCTTTCTCAATTGTGTGAGGTCCGTTGATGATGAACTCTAAAACAAGTGTGCCTTTTGCAAGCATCGCCTTCCTGCTCCGTGCTACCTCCTCACGAGCTGACCCAACTTCCCACTGGTTTGCCAACCTGTAGAGCTCTGAGAGAGATTTCGCGGAATCTTCAGCTGTCGGCTCAACATCGGTGAATGTCTCTTCCTTTTCGGATTTCACTTCGCGAGGCAAGTCCATCCCGATACCCCAACCGCTCGAAATCCATATTGATGAGTCCTTTGCTGCCACATTTTTCGGGTAGGTATCCTTTCCCTCGAGGTCGAGGAATATGGCCGCTCCGGCGAATCCTCGAGCCCATCTCGCCTTTCCGAAACTGTATCCGGCTCCACCTCTGGTCGCATATAAGTCATTTCCAAGTTTATCAATAAACAAACCGTAGGAGTTTGTCAGCGATCCACCCCAACCGTCACCGACGATATAGAAGTCATCGCCTTCACTATCGACCATCAAACCCACAGACAGGTCATGTGCGGTAGCTCCGACTACTCCATGACGTGAGTGATACTGGTCGTCACCACCCATCTCGTACATTGCACCCAGTGACAGATGAATCCCTACTCCCATACCGTACTGGGCAAGGTTGTAACTGTCGTTTCCGCCACCATCGATCAACATTCCGATTGAGTACCAGTAGGATGATCCAAGTGCCATTACTTCAGCATCATAGAAGTCGTTGCCATTACCCCTGTCATACAACATGCCGATACCGCCACCGGCACGGGGTCGCCATCCCATTCCAAAACCGCCGGAGAATGATTGATAATCATTTGGAAGGAGCGGAGCGTGGTAAAATGTTCCACCGGTGCGATAAGTGTCATCACCACCATCGTCAAACAGGAGCCCATAACCATAGACTCCGGCAAATCCTTGAGACCAGGTTGAACCGAGGTAACGGTCATCACTTTTTTCGTCTCCGGTGTCAATCAGAACTCCTACACCGCAGTGTCCGGCACCCTGCATGAAATACCTGCCGCGTCTGTCGTCGGCACCGTTATGATCAACGTGGAAACCGATTCCAAACATCCCCGCACCCTGTGAATAACCTCCACTGCGATAGGTGTCATTGCCGTCCCGGTCAATCAGTATCCCAATTCCGAGAACCCCTGCTCCGTGAGCGACATCGAGATCATCCGAATCATAATAATCATCCCCTTCAAGATCAATGAGTAGAGAATAGGCATTACCCAGTTCACCAATTGCGCCTGCGCATCTGCCCCGGTATGTGTCATTTCCTCCAAGATCGATTATTGCTGCAAAGTCACCCTCATATGTGTTGTCTTCAGTATCACCAATAACAAAGGTTCCCCATTCCGTTTTTGCATGGAAAATTAGACGCCCCGTAACACCTTCTACGAAATATCGTACCGGATCGCTCTGATATCCGGATTCGCTAATGTTTCTTGCTATCGACTGGGCAACTGGAACGGTGATCATTCCTGCCTGTAGCAGTTCATCCATATCCATTTTTTTCATGATGTCGAGTATTCTGTCACTCCCTGCATCGCGAGTAGAATCGAAATCAACATCAAACTCACGCTGCCATTTGCCCTTTGTCAGTGCTTTTATAGAGTCGTTTTCATCGTCGCCCCACATACCGGGACCGCCGAGTAAAATATCATGAATGTCAAGACTGTCCAGTTCTGAATAAAAACCGGAAAGATGAGGGTCTGCAGCAGTTAGGGCAGCCATCCATAGATCAAAGGGGGCTATTGGATCATATTCCAATTGCAGAGGTTCTGGTAAAACAGCCGGTTTTGCATCCGGATCGACCTTTAGTTGATCGGCAAAAAATCTTATGAGTTCTCCAGGATCAAGATAGAACGAATCGACAACGGTTTGACTTTCATCGACATAATCGGGGAATTCGTAAGGATTGTTCAGGTATTTCTCAACAACAGCCAGCCTGAATGTATCATCAGAAGCCCAAAGCTTATCAAAACCAAGTTCTTCCGGTTTCAGGTTCAATAATACGAGGGCACTGTCAAGTGTGGCGATATCGAGAGAATCGAGCATTCCCGCTTGAGTTTGTATTGACGATGCACTCAGTAAAATAATGACAGCGATTGATATGGCCAGAAAGGTTCGGACGAACTTTCCGGGTTGTTTTTGAGATTCAGAGCTCATGAGAATATCCTGTGGGAAAATGGAGAATTTACTCATTTTATACATTAGAGTAGCTCTATGCAACTAAATTAGGTATAAAGAGCCGTGTTATGTGATATTAGTCTCTGAAAATGGTCTGAAAATGGGAACATCAGTTGAATTATGGCGTACAATTGATTAAACTATCCGATGGATTTTTTTATTACAGTCTTCGTTAAAATTCCTTCAAGTGATGGAAATCCTTAAGAGGTAAACATGCATTTTTTACTGAGCCTTCGAGGTGCCTATGATTGAGATTAGCCATCTTAACAAGATTTATGGTATGCAACGCGCGGTGGATGACATCTCGTTCAATGTTGAGAAAGGTGAGATTGTTGGATTTCTTGGACCAAATGGTGCTGGAAAAACAACTACTATGAAAATGATCACCTGTTTTATGCCGCCCACATCAGGTAGTATTCTGGTGGACGGAATGTCCGTTGAGGAACAATCCCTGGATATTCGCAAAAGGATAGGGTATTTACCGGAGTTAAATCCGCTCTATCTCGATATGAACGTCATTGATTTTCTCGCCTACATTGCTGAATTGCGAAACATTGAGAAAGCACAACGAAGCAAACGCGTCCGCGAAATAGTAGATGTCTGCGCACTCGGAGAGGTTCTGCATAAGGACATCAATCAACTTTCAAAGGGTTATAAGCAGCGTGTTGGTCTTGCTCAGGCGATGATCCATGATCCCGACATCCTGATTTTAGATGAGCCAACAATCGGTCTCGATCCTAATCAAGTTGTTGATATTCGAAGGTTGATCAAACAGCTTGGCCGTGAAAAAACCGTTATTCTCTCAACCCACATTCTGACTGAAGTACAGGCAACTTGCGACCGCGCGGTTATCATTAACCGTGGGAAGATAGTCGCTGATGCTACCATTTCAGAATTGCAGCGTGGCGCTGAAAAGCATAATGTCATCGAAATCGAAATCGGTGATGCATCAGATGCAATTGTTGATAAATTCTCAGCAATTGATGGAGTTGATGAGGTGCGAGAGATTTTCCCTGATGGATCATCTGTCGGACGCAATTTCCGAATATCAACACAAAGCACCATTGATCCCCGTCGTGATATATTCCAGGTGGTTGTCGATAACAATTGTGTAATACTCGGAATGGAACGTCAGGTTCGTAGCCTTGAGGAAGTGTTCCACAAATTGACTATGCAGAATTAAGCGAGGATATAAATGCGAAACATTTGGGCTATATTTAAGCGTGAACTAAGGGCGTATTTCGACTCGCCAACTGCCTATGTGGTGATCATTGTTTTTCTGCTCATCACCGGGTGGTTTTTCACAACAAACTTCTTCCTGGTCGCTCAGGCAGATATGAGGGTCGCGTTCGGGATAATCCCGTTCGTGTTTATTTTCATAACACCAGCGATCACGATGCGATTAATTTCCGAAGAACGAAAAGCCGGCACAATTGAACTGCTGGTTACAATGCCGATTACAGATGCTGAAGTGATCGTCGGTAAATATCTCGCAGCACTTGCGCTGTTGATTTCAATGCTGATACCTACAATAGTATATACTGTAATAGTCGCAATCCTCGGTGATATAGATATGGGACCGGTGATTGGTGGGTATATGGGATTGGCACTTATGGGTGCCGGTTATCTCGCCATCGGTACATTCGGTTCAAGTATGACAGAAAATCAGGTCGTAGCATACATCACAAGTTGGTTGATGGTCTTTGCATTCTTCCTGATGGATAAAATGTTATTTATCCTTCCAAACTGGTTGGTAACCCCGGTTGAATACCTTTCAATAGAGTACCATTTTCAGAATATCTCCCGCGGTGTCATTGACTCACGGGACTTGATATACTACTTGTCACTGGTTGTCTTAACCCTGATGCTTGCTTCCAGATCTCTGGCTGCAAGACGATGGCGATAGGAGGAATGCACTGATGAATAATAAAAACAGCAGCTTCTTCTCACCGATTGCCGTTCTCTTGATAGTCGCTAATCTGGTGGTGTTGAACATATGGACATCCCGCATGTTCGGTCGAATTGATTTGACCGAAAACAAGGTTTATACCTTATCGGATGTCACGAAAGAAATCATTCGCGAACTTGAAGAACCCCTGACAATTAAAGCCTATTTCACCAAGGATCTCCCAGCGCCTTACAATAATATATCACGATATGTTGAAGATCAACTGGCTGAAATGAAGGCTTATGGAAAGGGAAAATTCCGCTTCGAATTCCTCGATCCCGAGGATGAAGAAGATCTGAAGAAAGAAGCAGAGAGTTTCCGTCTTGAGCCGATGCAGGTCAACGAGGTTCGCAAGGACAAGGTTCAGTATAAGCTCGCATATATGGGTATGGCGCTGATCTATGAGGATCGCCAGGAAGTGATCCCGATGGTTCAGTCACTCGCGAACATTGAGTACGAGATACTAACTAAGATTAAGAGGGTTACCTCAGATGAGGAAATAACAATCGGTTTTCTTGAAGGTCATGAAGAGGCATCACTGCGTGAGAGCATGACCAGTCTTGACCGTGAACTTCGCAAGATGTATGAATTGAAACCAGTTAGTCTTGCTGGTCGCAGCGATGTGCCGGATGATATAGATCTTCTCTGTATTATCGGACCCTTGACGGACATTCCTGAAACTGAAAAGTTTATGATTGACCAGTTCCTGATGCGTGGTGGGAAATTGTTGATGGCTTACAACAATGTCAAAACAGATATTGCACAGATGCAAGCTCAGCGTAGCCCTCTGCGTCTCGATCCATGGACGGAAAACTATGGTTTCAAGATAACAGACCAACTCGTCATGGACAGAAGTGCACCGACAATGCCTTTCCAGACAATGGGAAGATACGGTCGTCAAATCGCAATGGTTGTGTATCCATTATTCCCGGAGATCATGACATTCAACCGGGATGTTATGGCAACTTCAGCGTTGCGTCAGGTACGGATGTATTTCCCGAGTCCGATTGACACAACAATTGCAGGTGAACTTGATTCAGTAGCCATTACGCCACTGGTTTATACTTCACCCAAATCAGCGGTGATGTTAGCACCTTACGATATCAATCCGCTGACCCAGCGCAGTATGAATGACTGGAATCAGGGACCATATGCATTAGGTGTGGTACTTCAGGGTAAATTTGACAGTTATTTCGTAGATAAAGAAATCCCTGTAACCGAAGAAGGTGAACCTGTTTCTGATGTTGAGATTATCACTTCATCACCGGATACGCGGATTATCGTCCTTAGTGATGCTTTCTTTATTCAAGATCAATACCTGGTTCCCGGGCTCGATAACCTGACAATGGCACTTAATATGATTGACTGGATGGTTCAGGATGAGCGATTGATTTCAATTCGTTCACGTGAAGTTTCCAGCCGGCCAATTGGCGAGGTTTCCGATACGGTAAGACGAACCGTTAAATATACAAGCCTGATTTTACCACCATTTTTAGTTGCTCTGTTTGGTCTGATGCGATGGAGATTGCGGAGTGCGCGTAGAAAAGCACTTTCAATGCAAACTGGAAGTACGAGGATAGGAGGTGAAAACTGATGAAACGCCCAATAACAATGTTGAGTATAATTCTGGTTATCCAGATCATCATAATGCTCCTCGTCTCAACGGACACAAATAAAGTTACCAAAAAAGAAGCCTTCCTGAAATCGGATACATCTCGGGTTGATTACATCAAAATCCAGAATGAACATGGCGAGCTCGTAATGAAACGCTTTGGTATGACCTGGAAAATAACCGAACCGATTGAGTGGAAAGCCAATTCGAGCTACATTAAAACACTGCTTGAAAAAATGGCCGAGCTGAAGTTGGAATCTGCAATTACGAGTAATGAGGATAAGTATGTGTTATACGAACTCGATGGTGCAGTCGCTAAGTATATCGAGATCGGTGAAGAAGGCGGAGTCATTGACAAGTTCTACTGTGGCAAGCCTTCTGAAAACTATAAGCACACATATGTCAGGCAAGCTGATTCGGACGAAGTCTGGATGGTTTCCGGCAGTCCCCGCTCATCTTTTACTCGCGAGCCATCGATGTGGCGAGACAAAGGCATTCTTGCACTTGACAAAACCATGATTGAGCAGATCAAACTGAAATTCCCGAATGAGGTCATCACACTCAACCGAGTGATAGACACCGGAGGCGATAGCGATTCCGGGTTTGTCATGCCGGACACAAGCTGGATGGCAACAAAGCGTAATGGTGAATCATTTGAACCAGTCGAAAAGGCAACAAACCGTATCTTAAATACACTCAAACGCCTGAACGCGATGAAGTTCATGGATGCACCGACTGACACAATCCCTGATTTCTCAAACCCTGAGTTTACAATCGAAGTTTACCTCGAAGGCGACCAGAAAGAAGTCCTCGACTTCATTCCCAAAGCCGATGAGGAAACCCGATATGTTGCCAGACACAACGGCGAGGAGAGCACAGTTTTCGTCATCTATCAGAGCACCGTTAAGAATCTGAAAAAAGACGAAGATGCGCTGAAGGGTATTGAGAAGAAGGAAGAACCGGAATTTTAAGTAAGACTCTCGCTCCCACGCTCCAGCGTGGTAATGAAGTTATAGAAGTTTCAGAGAAAACGGGACGCCATTGTTTGGCGTCCCGTTTTCTTTTGTAACCATTCCAAAGTTCATCTGGTCAATATGGCGTTTCTTATAAGTAACGCAAACTGTCTGTGTGGACAGGGCTATTTATTGCTCAGGTGTCTTTGTTTGCAAATTTTTCATAAACTTGTACATAAAGCATCTTCGAGAATCATTCTGTAAAGAAACATGGGCAATAAGTAGCCCATGCCACCCGATCCAAAACGCATGTCTTTCAAGAAATGCCATGAGACACATCAGATGTTCAGGTTAACTTTGGACATTGTCTTTTCTCACCAGGATTACTGACCCAATGCTCTGGGAAACAGGATATTATTTTCAAGATGAATGTGCTCCATCATGTCTTTCTCAAGCTGTTCCAAGGAAAGGTACAGCTCTCGCCAGGTGGCACATGCGTGGTCTGGCAAATCAAAATTATTTGTCAACTCACGAGTTATTCCAAGATTTTTGCCGAGATCTTCATGATCTTGAACTAAGACCTTGATAGACATGTTCGCATTTGATCCTTTGGAATTTCTTATTAATGGGAAGAGAATCTGTTCCTCTTTAATGAGATGTTCATTGACCTCTTCGTGGATGTTTGAGATATGGTGTGCAAGACCTTTTGGGACATCCGGTTTTTCCGCATGCGCAGCTTCGACTTTTTGTGCGAGCTCCAACAAACGAGGCAGCTCTTCCTTTATAGGCACGTGAAAGGTCCCGATGATGTGGTCAATCAATGTGTCTAATGGCTGGTCACTCCAAAGCACGTTTGAATTACCTTTTGATCCCTCTCGCTCGATTTCTGCGATTATTGCCTTTGGATCTAATCCTTGTTCTGAACATGCAAATTCCAGAGTCTGGCTGCCTCCGCAGCAAAAGTCCATACGATATCTATGAAAAACTTTTGCAGCTGAAGGTAATTCTGCCACCATATCACCGATTCTGTTTGTTGTATTCATTTTTCTTCCTTTTTGTGAATTTATGCTTTCGTTACTGAGCTATATTTATGCAATAGGCATGCCATCTTCTATGATGCTGATTAATAACGATATAATTATTACGTTGTCAAAATATCAACAATTCATTAGTTGACATTATGACAACTATGTTGTAACTTTTACAACTATGAATGAGTTTAATGCAATTGTTTCAGTCGCGACCGATCTGACATCCCTCATCACTGCCGAGGATCGATATGTGAGATTACTCAAGGCTATAAAGAAGGTGATCCCCTATCACGCTGCAGCTATCTTGAGATACGATAAAGACACGCTGCTCCCATTGGTCGCCAACGGCTTAACCGATGATGTAATTGGAAGACGCTTCTTATTAAAGGAGCATCCTCGGTTGGACATCATCTGCAAATCTTCAAAACCTGTAAAGTTTCCTGCTGATAGCAATTTACCTGACCCATTTGATGGTATGATTTCAGTGGAGGCTGGTAAATTTCAACAGGTTCACGCTTGTCTGGGGTGTCCCCTAATAGTCAATGGTAAACTAATAGGCGTGCTCACTGCGGATGCCTTTAACCCAAATGTATTCGATAAAATCAGTGCTGAGTTTTTGTCAGCTATTAGTGCTCTGGCAGCAGAAAGCTTGCGAACAGCAGATCTTATTAATGCCCTTGAAGATGCCGCAAAACATCAGGGCTTGATTGCTCGTGATTTAATGCGGGATGTGAAACTTCATCGGGGGAGTGATTTGATAGGGATAAGTTCGGGAATAAACAAGTTACGTGAAGAGATAGATTTGGTAGCCTGTTCTGATTTTTCGGTGTTGATAATGGGCGAAACAGGGGTTGGAAAGGAATTAGTAGCTAGAGCTATTCATCAGTCTTCTCACAGAAAATCAGATCCGATGATTTACATAAATTGTGCTGCACTTCCCGAGTCACTCACTGAAAGCGAATTGTTTGGACACATCAAAGGTGCTTTCACAGGAGCGACTGAAGATCGTTCCGGTAAATTTGAGATCGCTGATGGAGGGACTCTTCTTCTGGATGAAATTGGTGAACTGTCTGTTTTGGCACAGCCCAAGCTGCTTCGAACTTTGCAGGACGGTGAAATCCAACGGATAGGAAGTGAAAGAACAAAGAAAGTAGATGTCCGCGTTTTAGCTGCAACCAATAGAAATCTTGTAGAAGAGGTAAGGAAGGGCAAGTTCAGAGCTGATTTATTTCACAGACTCAATGTCTATCCGATAATTATTCCTCCGTTGCGAGATCGCAAGGATGACATTCCTCTGCTTTCTGGATATTTTTGTGATATTACCCGTCGACGAATTGGATCAGGACCTATTCGTATTGTTCAAGATGCGCTTGATGACTTGAAAAACTATCCATGGCCTGGCAATGTTAGAGAGCTTGGGAATGTGATATCACGGGCTGCCTTAAAAGCTACCACTAATGTCAATCCTGGTGAGCAGGTATTAATCAGATCGCACCATCTGGGTTCAGACTTTGAAAATATTGATTCTTCCGTTGTTCTACCAGGCGTTGTATCCACTATAACTCCTACTGGTTCGGTGAATATGAGAGAAGAAATTCGCACTTTTCAGAGTAGTTTAATATCTCGAGCCCTTGCAAATTCCGATGGCAATTGGGCCGCTGCCGCCCGGTCCTTAGGTCTGCAAAGAAGCAATCTGCATCATCTGGCAGAAAGACTTGGGATGAAGTAGCCTTTAACAAGCAGTTGTGCCGCCAAAGATCTCTCATGCCGATTTTTAGGATGTTCCCGGGATGCAAGTTCCCAGGCTACAAAGCTGGCAGAGGATGGCGTCTGCCAGCACGATTATATTACTTATCCAGCCCATTCAGGCAGAACTCGCTCGAAGTAGTCGTAGTGATCCAGTATCGTTTGCATCCTGGTCTCCATATGCTTCAAGGTATGGGGGTGGAATTCAAGTGTCCAGACTATTGAGGATATTACACTCATTGCGATGTATACGGAAATTTGCAAACATTCCGTGTCTTTGAGACATCTTTTGCCGAAATATTCATCAATCTGCCCACGTGCAAACGCTTTACTTACCGGCCATGTAAACCACTCCAATTTCACAAACTCCTGGAGATGGTCGCCCCAATCATATCGGTTGAAGTCAATAATACCCGAATATCCCCCCTCGTTGATGATGATATTTCCCAGATGGAAGTCATCATGTTGCAGGCAGTCTCTATCTGCTTCGGTTGCGTCGTATTGAGTCTTTATGAAACGCAACACTTTCTCGTCGTTCTTGAATCTGTAACTCTGCCTGAGATATCGACTGACATATCGCTCATGTTTTATCCATTTCCGTTCTTTCCAGTTTTTTGTATCACGGCTGAGGCTGTTGATCTGCTTTAGATCTTTTCCAGCATCAACCCCAATCTGGTATTGGATTTCTTCGGGCATTGAAGCAATGTTGCGTTCAGCGTCACTTCCAGGCAGGTATGAGTATACGGCGCAAACGCTTTCCTGTTCTTCATTCGAAAATATATCGATTGGTTTATTGCATCGCACACCTTTTGCATACAGCTTCTTGATCAATTCAAACTCAGTTATCTTACTGTCGATTGATTTTATTGCCGACAAGCGTAACAGATAGTCGTTCTCGTCGATTGTCATCTTGAACTTTTGTTCGTTAGAGAAACCTCTCTCAATCAGCTGTAACTCCCTGATTGAACCTTAACGTTTCTCGATAAGTGGTTTGAAATGGTCTATTTCGTGCATAGTTTTTTTGTGGTTAGGGGTGCTGTTTGTTTGTGTATGTTATTGTCATTGTTTTATTGTTTGGTGTTTTATTACGAAGGTCGGTTGCTGTGAACCATTATAGAAAGTATGAAACAACAATCCACCAAACAAGCTCCCACCATAAATCAGCCCTCTGCGTATCCACTCCGCATCAAGCACATTTCCATAGAACAAATTGAAGACCGGACCACTAAAACTGGCTGTAAAAACTATCCCAGTATTTCCGAGAATTGGCATAAAGAAGTTTCGAGTTTTCTCGAAATGATATCCCAGGAAAATGCCCATAGAAAACGGTTGCCATGATTACGGCAACTTTGATTTTCTGGGTGACATCTAATGCAGAGGTATTGTCTTTAAAGTCTTCCCGGTCCGAGTTCGCAGATGACGTTGTCGAATCGTCCATGAGGTGTACTCTCCCCAGTGTGGATTATTTGATGAAATGTACCTAACAAAATTTCAGTTTGCAAGGGAGGGTTGGGGCCTTCGATTATTGAACTTCGCTGTCACGACAGACTATATTCATAGCGGATGTGGCGGATGAAGAAGAAGTTGCCCAATAATATCCGCTAAATCCCCTTAATCTGCTGTGAATCGGAGATCTCTATTGCACCTAAAAGCAATTCTTATCTCATGATTATAAGCCAAGATAATACTACTTCCGTGAAAAATCTGAAACGGATGGAATGAAACAATCTATTTTGTTATTTTGTATCAGGACAATGTGTGATACTGAGCGTCCTGGTTTTGGAACCCAAGATGCGAACCTGATCCCTGGCAGCCGGATAACAGCCGGGCTGCGGACAATTATCTCGTCGATTTGGATGTGATCGACGGATATGGAGTGCTGTCGTTCGGTTGTCTGGGGTGAGGAATTTTCTATTGATGCAGGACACATCAGCAGAGGCGATTCCCTAATCGCCTCTGCTGATGTTCATTTTGTTTATTTTTTATCAGCAACCTGTGATATACATCCCCTTTTTGTGAATCTGTGAACCGGAGCAATCATGGACATGCCAAAACTCTCTTTCCTTTTGTTAATTCTTTTAGTTTCAAATCTGTTTGGACAAGGTGTGTGGGAACCAGCGAGTGATTATGATGTGGAGAGAAATCCAACATCAATACACTTCATTGATCCTTACGAAGGCTGGGTTAGCTTGCCATATGAAGGATTGGTCAATACTCAGGATGAAGGTCAGAGCTGGAACCGATCTGGTCCAGATCTTGTCGTTACTCCACAGATAGAATTTTTTGACCTTGATACAGGTTGGGTCGCTGAAAGTTCATCGCTTTACTATACAGTTGATGGTGGAGTGAATTGGGAAGAGGGCGATATATTATGGATCTTTGTTTCATTAACGGACAGACCGGGTGGGCTTGTGGTGTGACTATGCTCTTTGGAAATGGCGAAATTGAACTCCCGACACCAGGAAGCATAAGTGTTACACACGATGGTGGGCGAACCTGGGAGATTCAGTTACTGGAACAGGATGCTCCTGGCATGGGCAAAATCTGTTTCGCTGACGAAGATCATGGAATCGCGAGTTATGTTGGCAATAGCTTACTGATCACCGAGAATGGAGGTGAGGATTGGGAGGTAGTTGAAGACTTACCTTTTAGTTTTTATACATTAGAACACATTCGTGATGGAATTTTCATCGGTACCGGACAGGTCATGGTAGATGGAAATTGGATTAGAATTATTGGTAGAACAACTGATTTCGGTATCGAGTGGGATACCGTCTGGAACAGTGAAGATATGGGTGAAGGGGCACGAGTGAGTAAGATTTCTTTTGTCAACGATGATGTCGGCTTTGTTTCTGGTACTTTTGAAGAAAATCCTTTCATGTTACGCACCGAAGACGGAGGTCTGAATTGGGAAGATTTTCCAATACCTGGTGTCCTCGAAGAGGGTGGAGGAGAGATCAGGTGTATTTCATTTCCGACTCCCTGGCGAGGATATGCTGGTGTAACTCAGGGGAGGAATTTCAGACGTGTTTTTGTCTGGACTGATACGGAACAGATTGTCAGGCTGAACATGGATGAGGGTTGGAATATGGTTTCGATTAATGTCGATCCCGGGGAAAGAGCCATAGATGAAGTCGTTCAATCGCTTGTTCGCTCAGAAGCGCTCACCTTGATGAAAGATCATAACGGAAACTTTTACAGCCCTGCGCGTGAGTTTAATAACATTCCTACACCCTGGGCAGCATCACAGGGTTATATGGTTCGTGTTGATCGTGAGGTACATCTTACCGTTGCTGGGAATAGAATTGAACTGGACACACCAATTGAACTGAATGAGGGTTGGCAGATGGTCGCGTATTATCCGCGTGAGGGTCTGGAAGTGCCAGAGGCTTTAGAATCCATACAGGATGACATTATAACCGCCAAAGATGACAATGGACGATTCTATTTGCCTGAATTTAGTTTCAACAATATGCCAGCGATGGTTGAGGGCCGGGGATACTTGTTGAAAATGGAGAATGAAGCTGAGTTGGTCTACCCTTGGGGAGAGTAAAGGGGTGATTCAAGAATCACTCCTGTGGCAACGTTGAAAGGCTTCACCGATGAGAGAGAAAGGGATTTGTCCTAAGGACAAATCCCTTTCTCTCTCATCGGTGAAGTTCTTTGCGAGTTAGGCGATTACTTCACTTCGTTCGCAATGACAGCACTTTCAAGAAATGCTATATAAGAACTGTCGCGCAAGAGCCGAGTCATTAAAGCCATGAGGGGAAAAGGGCTAATAAATGCCAACCCTTGCGCGATAAAATATCACATCTAAATAGGAAAAAGCAAATCCCCGGTTCTTCCTATACCTTTATCCAATACTACTTAACCAATATAGCCTTCTGCTGGGTAGTGAATGATCCTGCCTGAATCTTCAACATGTACAGACCTGCCGGCAATCCATCCGCTTCCCAGGCAATTTGGTGATGCCCTGCCGACATTTCATCATCCATAAGGGTTTGAATTAGTCGACCTGAAACGTTGTAAACACTGATGTTAACAATTCCATCTTCAAGGATACCGAAGCTTATCTTTGTTGTTGAGTTAAAAGGATTCGGGAAATTTGAATTTAAATAGTACTCATCTGGGATTGATTCCTCGATATACAGATCGAGTACAGTCATCCCGTCAGGCAGATAAACAAGACCATTTCCACTGGCGACAGAACTAACTCTCAGATTACTTTCTGTACCACCTTCATAGTCTACAAGTCGCAGCTCAAATTCTTCATATTCAAGCAGACCCTCTTTAACATCAGTTGTGACATCGTCACCCCAAATTGCGATACCGGACCGTCCATCACTATCAAAGATGGCAGCACCGACCACATTGCCAAATTCGTCAATGGCTACGATCTGTGCATTATCAGTAGCGTTTACATCCTGAACACCTGATATGAGCAAGCTCATGTTTTGACCTGTTGGTATAGGTGCCGGGTATTTCTGATTTGGTTCCATATCAGTTTCGGCCAGTAGTACTTCTTCTTCTTCTCGAGGATAATTGAAAACAACATCCTCGGTTAGTTTAACCTTATATCCTTGAGTTTCCCGCCATGGTGGCATATTGGAGAAACGGAATTCCGGGATCATGAAAAATCCTTCATTGTCCTTGGCCGATACTACAATATCGAGTATCGGAGAAAGAACAAAGAACTGAGGTGCACTTGCAGAAAGCTCATATTCAGGGTAATATGAGATTAAATTCATGCCTTCGTTCATTGACAAATCGGCATCCGCAGCAATCGGCATACCAGACCATTGAGTCTCAAACTCTTCATCAAATTTCATCTGGTACCCGCCTGCAAGATTCCAGTAAGGAATGTTATTAAAGCGGAATGCCGGCATGTAGAATCGTCCAATGCCGTCCTTCATGATTATCAGATGATGGTTCTGGTTATCACCTCGAAGATGTTCAGTCATCAAAATGATGTCCGGCCCTCGATCTTCTCCGTCCCTGTACATTTCTTGGGAGGGAACAATGTTGATCGATGTCATATTCCAACCTGCATTGAAAACGACGGTGAGATCTTTTCCACCGATAGCAATCACGGTTATTGCAATGTCGATGGTCTCTGAATCACCAGCTTCATCTTCAACCATAAATGTAAGGATATATTCACCTACATCTCCGGATGTTGTTCTCCAGGTAAATGTGCCGCTATTATCTTCGTTATCAGTGAATACAGCACCACGATCTTCAGTTCCATCATCTTCCAGCAACATCAGGGTCAGCTGGTCACCTTCAAATTCAAGATCTACATCTCCGGCAACAATATCCATCATCACCCTTACTCCGGCTTCCTCTTCGACTTCTTCCTGTACATCTATCCAGAATGGTGCATCATTGACCGCGGCTACAGTAACCATGAATACTTCTACTATGCTACCTCCACGACCATCATCAGCCGTTATAATTACTTCAAGGTCATCACCGTTGAAGTCAGCAGGTGAGCCTATAGTCAGTAAGTTTTCTCCTTCAATCAACATTGTAATGAGAGGTTCTTCGGCTTCAATTGAATAGATCAATCTATCTTCATCGGGATCTATAAATATATTATCAAGATCACCGACCATAAACATACCAGAATCTTCATCGAATGTCACGTTATCGATGCCTTGGTCAACCACCGGAGGACGGTTCACGTCTGATACTGTTATCAACACAACCAGCTGAGCAGATTCTCCATCAGGATCAGATGCAACGAATGATAATTCATACACTCCAGCAGCCTCAAACATCGGACTGAATTCAAATGTAGCTGTACCATCTTCATTATTGGTGAACAGCCAATCATCATGTAGATTTTCTTGCCCCTGCATTGCCCAGCTTATAGCATTATCGTCTGGGTCGGTGGCTGCAAATTCTATTTCTAGTTCATTGCCTTCATCCACATTGACTTCGTAGAGCTGTTCGTCTGTTGGATCAGTAATGACCGGAGGACGGTTCACATTGCTTATGCTGATAGTTACTTCCAGCTCAGCTGTGAACTCATCATCAGAAACTGTGAACACAGGTCGATAGACACCTTCATCTTCGAACCCTGTATCCCATGTGAAGTCAGCAGTACCGTCACCGTTGTCAACGAATCCGGCTTCCTGTGGCAAGTTCTCCAGATCCCAATTGAACCTAAGCGCGTCACCATCGGGATCTGTTGCTTCAAGTGCAAATGAAACTACTGCGTCCTCAGCAGCATCAACTTGGTTGCCATTGTTCAGGTCAGCAATACTCGGTGCACGATTTACATTTACAACAGTAATTTCGACCAAAGCTGCTACTTCAAACTCATCGTCTGATAAAATGAATACTCCGCGATATTCTCCTGCATTGTTGAAATCTGTTTGCCAGGTGAAAACACCACTACCGTCGCCATTATCTTCGAAGTCCGCGTTTTCTGGCAGATTATCGGATAGATAAGCAATCATCAGCTGATCATTGTCACGGTCTATTCCAAATAAACCGAATTGAACAATTTCACCTTCTTGAATCTCAATTCTCTCCGGAATCTCAACCCATTCGGGAGCGCGGTTGAGGTCACCGATAGTAATCGTGACCATCATCTCAGCTTCAAGATCACCGTCGGATACTGTGAACACAGGTCGATAGACACCTTCATCTTCGAACCCGGTATCCCAGGTGAAGTCACCTGTACCGTCACCATTATCGACGAACCCGGCTTCCTGAGGTAAGTTATCCATATCCCAGTTGAAGGATAATTCATCACCGTCGGCGTCTGTTGCTTCCAACTGGAAGCTGACTACTGCGTCTTCGGCAGCTTCGAATTGGTTACCATCATTCAGGTCAGCAATGCGTGGTGCACGGTTAACATCACCGATAGTAATCGTGACCATCATCTCAGCTTCAAGATCACCGTCGGATACTGTAAACACAGGTCGATAGACACCTTCATCTTCGAACCCGG
>JABGPL010000080.1 GCA_018644935.1 Calditrichota bacterium
TTTGTGGTTTTCGGTTTCTACCACTCAGTCTCAATAGCTTGGATCGATCAAGAATTCCAACTTTCTCAGGATAGGTCATAGCCATCAATTGACCAGAAAGGGGTCTTACCAATTTATCTTTCAGACCAGTTTCGGCTGAAATCAAGGTTAACTGATGCATACCTTGTGACATTGGTCTTTGACCCACTACTTCACCGGTAAATACAAAATCAGCACCCTCATCTTCCATGACCTTTTTAGCAATCCTGAGCATGTGGATATGACAATCTACGCAGGGATTTACATTTTTACCATATCCATGTTCTGGTGAATGTATGACATCCAGGTAACCCATGGACATATCTACATTACGGACTGTTATCCCTTTGTCCTTGAAAAGGGACATTGCATTTACAGCATCCTCGTCGGTAACTACAGCATCATTTTTATTCCGCTCTGGTATATCCGGCGAATTTAGACCTGAATAGAAATGCAGAGCCAAGACTTCGACCCCCAACTCAGCAATTAGTATTGCAGCAAGACTGCTGTCAAGTCCCCCTGAAAGCAACCCGATTGCTTTGTGTTTTAGATCAGACAATTTTCTTCAATCACTCCGTTAATAGCACAAAAGGCACGATATCTCGTGCCCTTTGTAAACTTCTGTCAGCATCAGTACCATTGAAGACTAAGTCATCTCAGCCATCAAATGATACGCGGTAACTATCAATTCGATAGTAGGTCGAGGGATTCTTTGAACGTTCCCATACTTTTTTCATCAAAAAGAATAAATCTCACCTCGAATGGGCACTCATGAGTAGTTTGAAATTCAATCACTTCTCGAAGCATTATCTCCGCTGATCTTGACATCGCAAATCCACCGATACCGGTTCCCAAGGCTGGAAAAGCTATTACCTCAAGATTATTATCTGCAGCAATCCACAGCGAGTTCAATGTAGATATTTCAATTGATTCAGCAGTGGGTTTGTCTCCGAGATGCATCACAGCAGCATGAATGACATGCCTGGCGAAAAGATCTCCAGCACCAGTTATGGCAGCATCCCCAAGCTGTATCGGACCATTCTTGCTACACTCTGCCTGTATTGAGGGTCCGCCCTTCAAACGGATGGCACCCGCAACACCACCTCCGAGTAAAAGATCAGTGTTTGCTGCGTTTACAATTGCGTCAACTTTTTCGGACGTGATATCACCACAAACAATCGTTATTCGGTCACACACCATCCCCTTCCAACTCTTCAGTGATGACCCGATGCAATATATCCCAACTCGATTGCAATCCTTCGGACACCACTTTTGTAAAACCGATCACCGGCATAAAGTTAACATCCCCATTCCATCTTGGTACAATGTGAACATGTAGGTGGTCGGGGACACCGGCTCCAGCGACACGTCCAACATTTATACCTATGTTAAAGCCATCCGGATTGTATGCTTTTTTCAGCCAACCCGTTGCTCTTCTCACGTGAGTGAATAGTGATGTTAACTCATCCAACGAAAGATCGTCCAATTCTCCCACGTGCCGTTGTGGGGCAATGAGGAGATGACCGTTGTTATATGGATAAAGGTTCATCATCGATAAAGATCCGTTCTGTCGGTGTAAAACCAGACATTCCCGATCTTTTCCTGCTGAATCTGCCGCGCAGAGGAAACATTCTCCGGGTGTTTTAACCGAAGACCTGATATACTCATGCCTCCAGGGCGCCCACAATCTTTCCGGTTTATCGCTCAAGCGATTCCTTCAGCCCTTTTTGCTTCCCACTCCTCAACGATCTTAGCCTGAATCTCATGAGGTACTTCTTCGTAATGGGAGAAACTCTGGCGATGCAAACCACGCCCACCTGTTAATGACCTTAATGTACTGGAATACATATGCAATTCTGCAAGAGGGGCTTTAGCGCGGATAAGCTGATAATTACCTTCTTGTTCCATACCCATGATTTTGCCACGCTTGGCGGAAATGTCCCCCATTACATCACCCATGAATTCATCCGGAACACGAACTTCAAGGTCTTCAACTGGTTCAAGTAGGACTGGTTTGGCATCCTTAAAGATCTTTTTAAATGCCATAGATCCGGCCATCTTAAATGCGTTTTCAGAGGAGTCGACGGTGTGATAGCTGCCATCAAAACATGTGACTTTTACATCAACAACTTGATTTCCAGAAATGACACCATCACCTATCGCCATTCTGACACCTTTCTCAACGGCGGGAACAAATTTGCCAGGAATAACGCCACCAACAATGGCGTCAATAAATTCAATATCTTCACCGCGTTTCTGAGATTCGAGACGTAGCCAGCAGTCGCCATATTGACCACGACCACCACTCTGTTTCTTGTATTTACCTTGACCTTCGGCAGCACTTTTAATAGTTTCGCGGTATGGAATGTGCGGCACTTCCTGATCAACTTCAACACCAAATCGATCTTTCAACCTTTCCATGATAATGTTGAGGTGAAGTTCGCCCTGTCCAGATACGAGAAGTTGCTTCAGTTCTGGATTGTATTCGAAATTGAAAGACCTGTCCTCTTCATGCAGTATGTGCAATGCACTTGATATTTTTTCCTCATCACCTTTATTACGAGGCACAATAGCAGTTCGTGCAACCGTTTCCGGGAAATCTATTTCCTTCAACACCAATCCGTCTTTGGCTTCCGAAAGTGTGTCTGATGTATGGGTATCCTTCAACTTTACAAGTGCACCCATATCACCGGCAATAATTGAATCAACATTAACCCGGTTTTTTCCGGTTACGGTAAATACCTGACCAATTTTTTCAGTTTGACCACGAGTTGTGTTTCGGCAGTCAGTACCTCCAGTCAAACTTCCAGAATAAACTCTAAAAAAAGAAAGATCACCAACGTGTTTGTCGGATACAGTTTTGAAAACCAAGGAAGCGAATGTGCCATCTGTATCGCAACTTTTAGTTACCTCTTCACCACCCGCTTCTTTAGTCGCTGTGAAATCCGGCAAATCAACAGGTGAAGGAACCACGTTCATGATAAAGTCAAGTAGTAGACTGGTACCGACCTGTCGCTTGGCAGCACCACAAACCAAAGGATATAGTGTTCCGTCACGGAAACCTTTACGCAGCCCAGTAATTAACTCTTCTGCGGACAAGCCGTCATTTTCAAAGAATATTTCCATCAAATCTTCGTCGTTTTCGGCGACCGACTCAACTAATTCCATCCGGATCGTATCCGCTTTTTCTTTTAGCTCTCCGGGAATATCTCCAGTACTCTTTACTCCACCGTCAGGATTATAAGTAATCAATTTCATTGCGATCAGGTCTACAATCTGATTGAACTTATCACTTCCAGGATTCACCGGAAACTGAAGCTGAGCAATTGATCCAAATCGCTCCTTTAAGGACTCGAGAACTGAGTCAAATTCGACGTTTTCTTTATCAAGGTGATTCATAAAAAAGAAACGCGGGATATTGATTTCTTTTGCGAATCTCCAGACTAACTCAGTACCAACTTCAATACCGGATGCGGCATTAATTAATACCCCTGCGGTATCCGCAACTCGAACTGCACCCTTGACCTCACCTGAAAAATCGGTAAATCCAGGTGTATCAAGCAGGTTTATCTTTATATCCTTGTGATTGCCATTGACAATGGTCGTTGAGATGGACATCTGCCTCGATATTTCATCAGCATGATAATCGCAAACGGTGTTACCTTCTTCAATCGCTCCCATGCGTGTCGTGACACCCATACGATGCAGCATTGATTCAGCAAGAGTTGTTTTTCCTGCGCTCTGATGGGCTATCAGAGCTATGTTCCTGATTTTGTCAGAGTGAGCTACTTTCAAAGTGTTTATCCTCCGGGGGAAATTTCGTATTTTTTGCTAATCTTACATAATATTAAATAAACTACCCTAAGTCAAGAAAAAGTATGGCTAAAGTGAGGAATCATGTGCATTTTTGTGATGATGAAATTCGGTTTGAAACCTTATAAGTCTTTATAGGTTCCCCCAGCAAAATACTTGATACATAACATCAACAAATATAATTACAGAATCTAAAAATCCTCGATCATGTGGATATCCAACCACATATAATATATTGTAAAGTCGCCATAATCATTGACTAATCTCATAAAATGCTGTTATATTATATTGGTTTAAAGTAAACTGTGCTCACGAAAACCTAATCAAATTCCAAATTTTGAATAGTCTTTTCGGATGATCACCAACAAGACTGGTTATGTTAAGAACTCTCACAGGAGAAATTCATGCGTTTTGTAGCTACAACTGCACTATTATTCCTGATATTAGCAATTCCCTTATTTGCTCAAGATTTCGGATCAGTATCCGGAACAATAAGTAATGAAAATGGTGATTTAGTTGCCAATACCAATATCATGCTGAATGGTCGAGGTGAAGGACCGCTCCGCACTCAGTCGGATGAAAATGGTGCTTTCAACTTCGCTGAAGTTCCCGTCGGAGAATGGACAGTGCAGATTACAGGACGCGGTTACCTCCCCTTCCGTGAGGATATTGAGGTTGCTGTTGATCAGGCAGTCGAACTCGAAATAGTCCTCGAAGTTGCTGGTGGTCGTGGTGATGATGACGATGATGAGGACATTGAATTTGGCAGTGTTTCAGGTATGGTTGCTAACGAAGACGGCGAAGCCGTTGCTGAAGCCAGAGTCATGCTCAACTGTCCTGGACAAAGACCATTACAAGCTCAAACCGATGAAAATGGTGCCTTCAGTTTTGCTGAAGTCCCCGTTGGAGAATGGGCGGTTCAAATTGCCGGACGTGGTTACCTCCCCTTCCGGGAAGATATTGAAGTTGCTGTTGATCAGGTTATAGAACTTGAAATAGTCCTCGAAGTTGCTGGTGGTCGTGGCGGTGATGATGATGAGGAAGTTGAGTTTGGCAGTGTTTCAGGTATGGTTGCTAACGAAGATGGCGAAGCCGTAGCTGAAGCAAGAGTCATGCTCAATAGCCGTGGACAAAGACCATTGCAAGCACAAACCGATGAAAATGGTGCATTCAACTTTGCTGAAGTCCCCGTCGGAGAATGGACAGGGCAGATTACTGGACGTGGCTACATCCCCTTCCGTGAGGATATTGAAGTTGCTGTTGATCAGGCTGTAGAACTTGAAATAGTCCTCGAAGTCGCTGGTGGTCGTGGTGATGATGACGACGATGAGGAAGTTGAGTTTGGCAGTGTCTCCGGTATGGTTTCAAACGAAAATGGCGAAGCGGTTGCAGAAGCCAGAGTTATACTCAACGGTCGTGGACAAAGGCCCTTGCAAGCACAAACCGATGAAAACGGTGCATTCAACATTGCTGAGGTTCTAGTCGGTGCATGGACAGTACAGATTACAGGACGTGCTTACCTCCCCTTCCGGGAAGATATTGAAGTTGCTGTTGATCAGGCAGTAGAACTTGAAATAGTCCTCGAAGTTGCTGGTGGTCGTGGCGGTGACGATGAGGAAATAGAGTTTGGCACTGTTTCTGGAACAGTGGCTAACGAAGATGGCGAAGCCGTAGCTGAAGCAAGAGTCATGCTTAATAGCCGTGGACAAAGACCATTGCAAGCACAAACCGATGAAAATGGTGCATTCAACTTTGCTGAAGTCCCCGTCTGGGAATGGACGGTGCAGATTACTGGTCGCGGTTACCTTCCTTTCCGGGAAGATATTGAGGTTGCTGTTGATCAAGCAGTAGAACTTGAAATAGTCCTCGAAGTTGCTGGTGGTCGTGGTGATGACGATGATGAGGAAGTTGAGTTCGGCCGCGTTTCTGGTACGGTTGCTAATGAAGATGGCGAAGCTATAGCTGAAGCCACGGTGTTGATATCAAGCCGCGGACATAGATCACAACGAGTTAATAGTAGTGAAAATGGCGAATTCAATTTTGACGAAGTCCCGGTTGGTGAATGGGCAATACAGGTAAGCGGACGAGGTTTCGATTTACACCGGGGTGAGCTTGCCGTTGAGGTCAATCAGGTAGTTGAATTGGAAATCGTACTTGCACCCTTCAATAACGATGGGGAAATTGAAATGGGCAGTGTTTCGGTTTCAGTTAACGATGAAAATGAAAATCCAATCGAACTTGCAAATATCCGTCTGGTTCCCGCTAACCGTGAGAATTGGCGACTACCGGGGTGGATGCGACCCGCTGTAGGATTTACAAACGAAGAAGGACTGTATGCATTTGATGACGTACCAACTGGTGAATATCTGGCTCGGGCTTCAAAAAGAGGTTTCGAGTTTGCCGATCTCGAATTGGAAGTTGTTGTCGATGAGAACTCGGAGCTTGCATTTGTATTAGTCGCTCGAGGTGAACGTCTGCAGCTATTTGGAGGTCTGGATCCTCTTCCTCTGGAAGAAATCGAACTTCGCGGATCGGCAATGATTGTCGAGAGTGATAATGGTCGTGATTACCTTCTTGATGTAAATTATGATAATCAAGCGGATTACCTATTGAATTTCGGTCCTGACTACTACCAACCCGGTAATGGTGCAGTAAGACCGGATGCGGGTGACGAAATCACCGTCCCGGGAATGCTGGTGGGGCACATGGAACCACAAATGTTGATTGTCGCAGGTATAAACGATCTGGAATGGCGTGATGTCTATCTCGATTTTGGTGGTCAACTTGGCTTTGGTTCAGGCTGGAATAATTACGATCCTAATGGTCTACTCGTTGAAGCTGAAGGATTCAACATTTCTGGTGGATTCGATTGGCAAGACCGTTGTTTAATCGACGTTGATGAAGATAACAATCCCGATTATCGCCTAATCTTCGGTGACGAAACTTACGATCCTGAAACCGGAATTGATCTTCCTGATCGAGACAGGTTTACGAACATTATCGGCGCAGAGTATCAAGCCAAAGACGGTATCCCGATTATCATAGTTTACCAGATCGACGGCGTGTTCTGGCGCGAACCGGGCACTACATCCGGATTAGATTGGAATGGCGCACAGAGCGCAGACAACTCGCCAGTCCAGACACCACGTGAGTTCGCTCTAATTGAGGCATTCCCCAATCCGTTTAATCCTGAAGTAACTATTTCGATTTCGCTACCAAACTCTAACCAAGCAGAGTTAGTGGTATTCGATATAAAAGGAAGAGAAATAACAACCATACATTCCGGATATCTGATCGCCGGTCAACACAGCTTCATTCTAAATGGCAGAGATCTGAACGCAGGGATCTACTTTGTTAGAATGGAATTTGCAACCGGATCAGTTATTCAGAAGTTGACACTTCTGAAGTAAAGTTTTATAGTATTTGTATTAGCTAATCGGGATCACCATTTGAGTCGTGATCCCGGTTTGGTTTTTGATTCTCCAATAATAAATATTAATAATTACCCATTTATTACTTGTTTTATACACAATAATGCCATATTTTAGCCATATAAACAACGTCTAAAAGGAGACCATCATGGCAAAACTGACTGTTCAATTCCCTGAAAAAACAAACACTACGCTCACTGCATTGGCTAATGATCAGGACACAACCAAAACCGCGATAATCCGTCGCGCAATTACTCTGCTCAAATATGTGATGAGAGAGCTCAATAAGGAGGAAGGAAGACGACTGATTATAACAGACAAAGATGGTACCGTTGTCAAAGAGTTAGTAATGACAGAATAACAAGGTCTGAATCTGACAATTTATAGAAGCCGCAGGTTGTAAAGTTTTATCCAGTAGGTTAATTAGTGTAAGAATTTATATATGGGAGAGATTAATGTCTGAAACATCCAAAATTTCAAAAATAGATATAAGCAGTATTGATCCTGAAAAGGATCGAATCCCTATCTCACAAATTGAGAAAGAGGATAGTCAGGGTAAACAAATGAATACTCTTATTAAGACGGGTTATAATCTGGCTCTGATTGTGATCGCTTATATTTTTGTTGTCACGTTTGCATTGCTTGTAGATTATTCTAACCATGCTCCTGCTACCCCGAACCTTGTTGCTCAGGATTCATCTGGGGTCAACATTTCGATTCTGGAAGGATACGAGAGACTCTCTGAAATTTCCACCGAGAGGAGTCTGAAATTGTTCGATCAATTGATTCATAAAACTTTTTTACCCGTTCTTACAGCTATACTTGGTTATATATTCGGTATCAGAGGTGTTGAGAAGCAAGAGGAAGAGAGTTGATGAAACAATAGACGCGAACTCGTTATGAGAAATCTAACCCACAGTCAGGATTTATTAATTTTTAAGGAGTATCCCATCTGATGGATTCCTAAAACAACTCATTTGTAAATTCTTTTAATCGGCAAGAATTCAAGATTCTAATTCGGATTGCAACTTCCATTGTTGAGTGCAAATCAGACTCTGTTCATCCGTTCAAGATTGAAAATGTAGGCATAACTTTACCCTGATATCTGAGCGAAAAAAGGCTTCGCTACACCGGTTTCCCCCTACCCCACCCCAACCATATCCCCATTATACAAATACCGCTTAATCTTCTTCGTGGAGGTCTTTTCGAATTCTACGTCTTTTATCTTGAAGCGGTTGACGCGTTTGTAGTCCTGCAGATCTTTCGAAATCTCTTTTATTTCGGTTTGGATCAGTTTGTGTACATCGTCACGGGACGCTTTCTTGCTGAGTGACTCAAAATGCAGATCAACTTGCTCGTAGTCCGGGAAAATCAGAGCTCCAACCTCTTCACCATAACCGGATTTTCGTGTTACTCCTAAAATCAGTGATTCGGTTATAAAACGGTTTTTGTTCAGATAATGCTCTATTTCTTCAGGGAAAACGTTCTTTCCACCCCCGGTGACAAGCATGTTTTTTTTCCGCCCCATAATCTGTAGGTAGCCATCGCTGTGAATAATTCCCAAATCTCCAGTCAGGAACCAGCCCTCGTCGAAAGCTGATTTTGTGTCTTCCTCATTGTTGAAATACCCTAAGAATACATTTGGGCCCTTTACACAAATTTCACCAATTCCATTTGCATCCTTTTCAATGATCTTGCACTCCACATGGGGAATGACTGGCCCAACACATTCATGTCTGATTTTCCAGGGGGGATTTAAATGTGTCACAGGGCTGGTTTCGGTTAAGCCGTATCCCTGCAGCATTTTGATGCCGAGATTGTTGAAAAACTTCGCCGTAGAAGGATTGAGAGGTCCTCCTCCACTCGCGAAAAATCTGACTGAAGCGAACCCGGCTTTTTCACGTAATGATTTGAATAACGTTTTTCCGAGGTTTAGTCCAAGTTTTTCTCCACTTGCTACAATCTTATAGATTGTACCAAACAGAATAACAGCTTTTTTGCCCTTCTTTTTAATCCCACGCAACATCCCGGCGTGCATCTTCTCGTAGAGTAGGGGAACTCCAACCATTAATGTGACGTTTGTATTCCTTATATCGGCAATCAGATCTGTGCTTTTTATGCTATGTGAGTATGTAATACTGCTCCCGCAAAATATTGGTAGCAGGAACCCGGCTGTTGCTTCAAACACATGATGAACAGGTAAAACAGATAGGAAAGTATCAGTTGTCGATAGAGGGAAAATTCGACTGGCAGCTATGACATTTGACATAATATTGCGCTGCGACAGTACGACACCTTTGCTGTAGCCGGTTGTCCCAGATGTGTAGAGTATCGCTGCGTTCTCGTCGATTGTCCTTTTTGGAAAATCAAATTCACTGGACTCACCCAACTTGATTGCTTCGCTCATCGACAAATCTGCTTCTGGCTGATTATCCTTGAAACAAACTATCGTTTCGAGGGTTTGAATCGTTTCCATCTCTGCAACCAGATGGAGAAATTTGCCAGAAACAAACAGTAATTTTGCACCCGAATCATGGAGAATGTGTCTAATACCGGGCGCAGGCATCATGCTATCAACCGGGACAACTACAGCACCGGCGACCTGAGTAGCGAGATAGGAATAAGCCCATTCAGGAGAATTCTCGCCTAACACCGCAATCCGATCCTCTTTTACTATACCTTGAGATTTAATCCAGGCAGCAATGGAATTGGTAGTCTGGTTAAGTTCATCAAATGTTATCTCACTATAGCTACCCTTTACCCAAACACGCATCGTGGGTAAGCCACCGAACTTTTTAGCACTACGCTCTGTAAGCTCGCTTAACGGAAAAACTTCACGTTCAGGACCTAAATGCGAATTATAATCTCCCATTACTCCCTCGATTTGTTCTTCACCCCCTAAGAGGCTTTATTTACTCTGACTTGTTTCTATTTCACCAAATACATCAGAAAACTCCTCACCTTTTCTCCAGACCTCAACCTTTCCATCATTCCAGATCGCAACTTTTGCAGGTCTTGCAAAACCACAGTGATTGGAGGCAAAGTGGTCTGCACAATACGAACCAGTGTTGTGAATTATCATCTTCTCACCCCGTACAGGCAGCCGATTCAGCTTCACCTTAACCTTGCTTATCATATCACCGGTATAGCACAGTCTACCGCCAATAAATACTCCGACATTACTATCATTTCCTTTTTTGGGTATGACCTCAAACGGGAAAATATCCGGTGCGACAAGGTTTGTTCCATGGTTATTGACCCCCATATCAACAAACACAACCGGGTTATCGTTAATGTACTTCACACCCATAACTTCTGTGATCGTTATCCCACTCGTGCCGAAAAATGCCCGACCAGGTTCCAGAATAATCCGGGGTGATCCAATTTTCTTTAAATAATCACAGAGTCTCTCGCCGGATTTTACTTTATGAGTGAGAATGTATCTGAACATTTCAGAACCGGGATTCTCAGTTCTATAGGCTTTACCGATCCATTGCGGATTCTTCCTTGTTTCACCGGACTTCAGATGAGCAAATCCCATCGGGTCCTTATTCCAGGTCACACTTTCCTCATCACTCAATTTGCCGTCTATCTGTTGGATCAGGTTTGAGGTAAAACCATCCCAATCCTCTTCTGACAGGTAAGATTCGGGATATCCACCACCCAAATCAATTGCGCGAACTGTTAATCCCTGATTTTTGGCAATTTCAACAATAGACAACATATTGTCTATCAGTACCTTGTAACCCTTAGGATTGCAAACCTGTGTCCCAATGTGTGCTGACAATCCCTCAAATTGTAAACAACTCCGCTCCTTGACAAAAGCAAAAACCTTCTTTGCATCCTTTATATCAATGCCAAACTTTGTCCAGTCAGCAGCAGTTGATTGATCCAAAGATGAAAATCCTTTGAGGGGCATCCCAACAAATCGAATCATTACACGAGCGCTTTTGGATTGAAATTTGGCTTCAGAGTTGAGTAAATCCAACTCTTCAAAGCTATCAGCAGCAAAAAGAACACCAGCATCTACTCCGGTTCGCAGGTACCTGTCAGTTTTTCCACAACCATTGCAGACTAAATTTTCACCCGGTATTCCCTCTCCTAAGGCAGCACGAAGCTCGAATTCAGAGGACACATCCGCCGCAAGTTTGAATTTAGAAGCAGCCCGTAAAGCACCACGGCTTGGGTTTGATTTTACGGCAAAATTAAATTGACTTTCAGGATAAAGTTCTTTTGAAACTGCCCTGAAGGATTCCACATTTTGCAGAATTTTATCAGGGAAATACACATGTAACGGCAAGCCGTATTTGCTGGCAAGTTGATCTACAAATTGCTCATTTATGTTGTGTCGTTTAATCTTTAAATTCTCCACAAACGAGAGGTAGATTCTCGTGACCTCAGATATTACTCTTAATGGACACTGAAACCTCCATCGTGATTCTCATGTTACTCGATAAATTCGAGCTTATTATCTTTGTGCCATCCTCGAGGATTCGCGAGATATTGCTTTACTGATTTTAAGCTTGATTCCGGGAAGATGTTCTCTCTTTCCGCCACTTCGAGCGCAGCATTCATATCTGATACGGAATAGAGGTCTATCCCGTGCGATTTGAGTAACTGTTCACCCCCTTGCAATCTATCAAATAGAACAAGAACACTCTTAACCGTTCCGCCTGCCGCACCGATAGCCTCAATGAAATGCAGTTTGCTTCCAGCGTCTGTAATCAGGTCTTCTATCAGAACAAACCTTTTGCCTTCTGCGTTACCACCTTCAACCAAATTGGCAATACCATAGCCTTTTTTGGCTTTTCTGACATAAAATGCTGATTTCCCCAGACCATGTGCAGCATAGGCACTGAATGGGATACCAGCAGTCTCACCACCCGCAAAGGCATCCACTTCGACACCATTATTGTCAAGAATCATCTTTGTCGCTGTGATGAATAAACTCATCATCGCGGGATTGGAAATTACTTGTCGACAATTTACATATATCGGGCTGAAATTCCCGGAAGCTAATTTGAATGGTTTTTCAAGATTTATTTTTACAGCACCAGATTCCCAAAGAAGTAAGGCTGCTGCTTCCTTGAGGCGATTCAGTGCTAGAACGTTCAGATCTAATGCCATACGGCACTCCTGTAAGGTTTATTTGTTTACGACTCTTTTCCATGTCGCTTCATTATCTCTTTCCAGTCTGATTCGCTGAGTTGTTCAGATTCATCAATCAGCATAATCGGAATATCATCCTCAATCCTGTAACGTCTTCTGGTTTCTGGATCTGTACTAACCAGAGTTTCTCCATCAAGTACGAGTGGTGCTTTTGTATCTGGGCAAACCAGAATTTCCAGTAATTTTGGGTCAATCGGCATAATTACCTCTGTGTTTCAAATTATCTGCGTTCGAAAAAAAATCGACATCACTTTTTCGGCGAAAATTGAGATAGTGATACTTCCGCCTTTACAAGAATTGTCGATAAATTGGGCGGGTAGCTCGTTGCTGCATTTTCGTAGGTATCTTTGTATATGATTTCCTTTATTCCTGCAGTCACAAGTGTTTTGATACAGTTCCAACACGGAGTTGCCGTAACATATGCAATTGCGCCCAATGTTTTTACTCCCTCACGTGCAGCATTGGAAACCGCATTTGCCTCTGCATGGGCGGTTGCCACACAGTGACCATTAACGAGCAAATGCCCTACATCATCACAATGATCAGCACCAGGTAACGATCCGTTATACCCTGTAGCAAGTATCCGTTTATCTCTGACAATAACGCAACCTGCATGTAATCTGTCGCATGTCGCTCGTGTCGCAACATGACTGGCAAGCGTTAAAAAGTATTCGTCCCACGACTGGCGCATGGTTTCTCCATTATGGACGTTTTTTTATTGAGCAATCGTCGTCGTCTTAACTTCACAATGATTGCCTGGACTATCCAGTATTTCACGTTGTAATATATTGTATATTACTTCCCAAATCAATATTGTAAATGAGTGAGTCTGAACGTCCTGAAATTCATCCTGCTTCAGCGGATGATCAAATTCGTGAGAATATTTAAAGTTTTGAATTTGTAATGTTAGTAAATGTATCAATAAAGAACTTGCGGTGGTATTGCTTTGGAAGATAGATACTATTACATTTTACAATGTGTTTTATGTTCAACGTAGACTCAATATTCAGGAGAAGAAATGCGATTTTCCACTTTGCTGACATTAATACTTCTATTTACCAACTCCATCAACATTGTAGATGCCAGAATTCTTGAAGTCCCAACCCAATACGGAACGATTCAATTAGCCATCAATGATGCTGAGGTCGATGACACGGTCTTGGTCCATCCAGGAGTTTATCAGTCAATAGATTTTATTGGCAAGGCAATATTAGTGGGCAGCGAGTTTATCTTAAATGGCGATGCAAGATCAATTGAAAATACCATAATTGATGCAGAAAGCTCGGGACATGTTGTTAGATTTCAAACCTTCGAGAATCGCTTTTCTCGGCTGAGTGGGTTTACAATTAGAAATGGTAGAGCTACGGATGGTGGAGGAATTTATTGTCCTCAGGCCAGCCCGATTCTAAGCCATTTAATAATCACTAATAATTACGTTACTGAAGACGGTGGGGGAATTTATGGCACTGAGGGCTCCAGCCCGATAATTTCAGATGTTATAATTCGCGAAAACACATCCGCTGAACAGGGTGCTGGAATGTATTTCGCTGAAGATTGTGATCCGCGACTGACCAATGTGTTAATTGAAAGAAACCATGGAAGCTCTGGTGGTGGGATATATATTCGCAGTAACAGCTCAATAGAAATGTCAAACGTTCGTATTTTAAATAACGAAGCAGGTTCACTCGGCGGTGGTATTGCCTGTCACAGGGATTGTGAGATGCAGATGGAGAGGTGTGTTATTGCAGGGAACTCGGCTGAAAATCTATATGCAGGTGGTATTTATCTTGGTATTTCAAACGGCGAAATGTCCAATGTAACAATCTGTGGAAACACAACTGAAGGCTATGGTGGCGGATTGAGTTTTAGCGGTAGAAGTGATGTTATTGTTGCTAATACCATTTTCTGGGCAAATCTCCCCGAACAAATAGCCGGGCGGGGAAACAGCAATCCGCAAGCTACAATCGAGTTATCGTTTAATGACCTTCAGGATGGGCAAAACGCTATTTCAATTGTTGGGAACTCGAGAGTCTTGTTCAGAAACGGAAACATCGATTCTGATCCATTATTTGTAAACATTGATCATCAGGATTTTCATATAACAGATGATAGTCCATGCATTGATGCAGGAAATCCTGATAGCCCTGCTGATCCAGATGGTTCTGTTTCAGATATTGGAGCCTATTACTTTGATCCCAATGGGGTAATTTATCCAGACAAACAGAGTGTCCCGATGGACATTGAAATTTTAGACGTCTACCCAAATCCGTTTAATTCAAGGTTTCAGTTGAGATACACAATCACAGATCCGGGTGTTATTAGTATCATTTTGTTTGATATCATGGGCAAACAAATTTTAGATTTTGGATCTGAATATGCGCAGACAGGAACTTACTTTCGCGACATTAATGCAGTAAATTGGGTGTCTGGGATTTACATTGCCAGACTACAGTCCTCAAACAAATCCGCATTCACTAGATTTGTTTGTATAAAATAGCCTTTTGTGGCTTTCGATTTCAATTGGATTAGAATTGTCAAAAAACTTTTACATACAGACATATGGCTGTCAGATGAATTATCATGACAGTGAAAGATTACATGGTATTTTTGAGAGTATCGGTTACTGCGAAGCGCCAGATGCAAAACATGCAGATGTTGTAATAATCAACACATGTGCAGTTCGGGAAAAGCCGGAACGTAAATTATTTTCGGAGCTCGGAAGGCTCAGAAAAATCAAACTCCAACGCCCTGATATGATAATAGGAGTCGCTGGCTGTATGGCTCCTCGGGAAGCGGACGTGCTCAAGAAATCCGCGCCATATGTTGATATCTTGATTGGTCCAAGATCACTGTATCGACTTCCTGAACTCCTATATAATGCTCAGAAACACGATCAGCGCATTAAAGCGTTGAATCTTGATGATGACCCCACGCCGATAACTCCTGTCAGCAGATCCAACCGAATCTCAGCATGGGTGAATATAATGTTCGGCTGCAATTATTCTTGCTCATTTTGTGCGGTTCCATCGGCAAGAGGAAAAGAAGTTTCCCGACGCCCGGAAGAAATTCTCGACGAAATTGAGCTTCTGCACAGCCAGGATTATAAAGAGATTACACTTCTTGGACAATCTGTGAACGCATATGGGCGAGATTTCGCTTATAAAATTAAGGATTCAAAAGAAATAGATCCTGATGAACGTGTTGACTTCTCCTGGCTCTTAACTCAGATAGACAATCAATTCCCAGATTTGAGAATTCGATTCACCAGCCCACACCCTCAACTTTTCACTGATCGTCTGATTAATACTATCGCGGATCTGCCTACTGTTTGCGAACATATACATCTTCCTCTTCAATCAGCCGACGATGAAGTCTTGCACAGCATGAGACGAAATTACTCTTTTGAAAAATTTCAGAATATCGTAAGTAAACTTCGTAAAGCCATCCCTGACATGGGGGTATCAACAGATATCATTGTCGGATTCCCGGGTGAAACGGAGGAAAAATTTAGAAAATCTTTGCATGCTATGACGGAATTGAAATTCGATCAGGCTTTTATGTTTGCCTACTCCCCGCGCCGTCATACTGAAGCATTTGATTTCAAGGGTGAAATTTCAGGGGATATCCAAAATAGACGACTCCAGGAATTAATTGAGAGTGCAAATAAATCTTTCAACCGGATTAACAAACAACTGATTGGTACAACATTCGAGGTTTTGGTTGAAGGACCAAGTGCAAAAAATCCAGCCAGAATGAGTGGCAGAACCAGATCCAACAAGACGATGATTTTTGATGCTCCGAAGAGCACAATTGGAACACTGATAAAGGTCAGGGCAACCGAGTCCTTCCTGTGGGGATTTAAAGGAGAAGCCACCAAACCTCATTCTGTGAGAGCTCAGACTGTCTCTGAAAAGCTGCGCATAATTAGCTGAATTATTGTTTTATATATCTATTACGAGATATTAACCACATCAATCAAGAATTTCAATTGGCTATATTTGAAAGTACAAACCAAGCTTGTATAATCTCTAAGTATGAATTATCTTTATAGTTAGCAAAAACTTTGCACTTGCTTAAATAACACTACTGGAAGAAAACATGAAAAGTGGCTCGTCCGTACGTCCAATACTCGTTGCCTCCTTCATCGTGGTCTTTGCGTTATGTAACGTTGTTTTAAGTGGTCAACTAACCACTACCATTAACTTCTCCGAACCGAGAGTTGAGACCGTTAATGGGATGCATCGTATCATTTTGCAAGACGCTATGAACCTCGGAGAACCTGGTTCTCCATCTATGCCATCTGTCGGAATTTGGATGGCTTTACCCCCAGGGAATCAGGCAGAAACTGCCCATCTTGATAATGTCGTTTGGAAAAGTCTCACCGGGAAATATACAATTGAACCCGCTCTTTTTCCACAGCGCTTAAGCGATCCTATCGTCCCCGAGGTTGAGCTGAACAACTCAATCTACAATGGAACGGAATCCTTTCCCGTTGAGCAAATCACAAGCTTAAAAACCCACCTCAAACGTGGTGTATCTGTTGCTACATGCCTTGTTTGGCCAGTCCGCTGGAATCCAGTCGACGGCTCAATTGAGTATATAGTATCGGCACAACTTTCAGTTGAAGCGGCTCCCGGGGAATTAGAGCTTGACAGCTACAATCGCCTGTACAAGGGTGATTCAGCCACACGATCCTGGGCTGCCAATATCGTTGAAAATCCGGATCTGATGGGATCATATCCACGAAGAGACGATCCTGAACAGGAATCAATTCTTATCTTAACCGCTGAAGAATTTTTAGTGCAATCAACTGACTTCGCCGATTGGAAGACTAGACGGGGATTTATCACCTATGTCCGTACCGTCGAGCAAATTATTGAAGGTTCCGAAGGCGTTGATGAAGCGGATCAAATCCGAAATGGTATCATCGAGTTTTACGAAAACAATGATATCCACTATCTCCTGATGATTGGCGATGTTGAGTTTATCCCTCACCGTGGACTATTCGGTGCCGTCAACAATGATCCAGATCCAGATGTACCGGCTGATCTATATTTTGCTGCATTAGACGGAAATTGGAATCGCGATGGTGATGCGGACTGGGGTGAATTTGAAGAGTCTGATCTCCTCGCTGAGTTATTTGTAGGTCGTATTCCAGCCGACAGTGAAGAAGAAGCTGTCAGGTCGTTTGGAAAAATCATTTCCTACAGTGACCACCCCGTTATTGGAAATGAATTAATGGTCCTGATGGTTGGAGAAGAACTGGGTTGGGAATACATGGGTGGCGACTACATGGACGAAGTCTATGATGCTTGCAACAGGTTCGGTTTTGAAACATCAGGTTATCCTGATCGTTTTGAAAGACGAGACCTCTATGATCGCGATAGAGTCTGGAGCTCTGTCAATCATCTCGCCCCTCTGATCTCTGAAGGGTATCATTTCATTAACCATCTTGGGCACTCCAACACTCGTTATACCATGAAGATTGATTGGAATAATTTCAATCAGGATCTTATTGAGAATGACGGACAGGGTGCGGGTTTCAATATATTGTGGACCCAGGGATGTTATGGTGGATCCTTTGACAATCGTGTTCCAAATGGGAACTACATCGAAGACTGCATTTCTGAAGGAATGTTTAACGAAATCGATAATGGTTTCGTCGCAATCCTCAGCAATTCCAGATACGGATGGGGAGACGGTGGCGGTACAAACGGTGCATCCCAACATTTCCACCGTGAATTTGTTGATGCCATTTTTGACGAAGGCTTAACAATAATCGGAAAGGCTAATCAGGATTCCAAAGAAGATACTGCCCCTTGGGCTGATCAGGGTGTTATGCGCTGGTGTTACTATGAGATCAATCTGTTCGGCGATCCATCTATGGATATGTGGACAGATATTCCAATACCAATACAACCCGATTATGAGCGAGTAATTGTTATAGGTGACGAAACCTACACAATCGAGCTTAATGATATTCAGGATGCTACTGCCTGTCTGTCACGTGAAGATCAAATCATCGCAATTGGCTTCCCTGACGAAGATGGGGTAATCGTACTTGAAATAACTAACCCAATTGTACCCCCCGGTCCAGTTACATTATCAATAGTTGCTCATGACTTTATCCCCGAGATAATTGACATACAATCCATCTCTCCTGACGCTGGCTACCCCTGGGTAGAGGACATTGTAATTGAAGATTTGGATGGGAATGGGGATACATATGCTGATGCAGGTGAAACCATTGAATTGTTACCTTCAATTCGTAACCTCGGTCGTGAAGCACTGGGAGAACTGACAATTACATTCATTGCCGATGATCCTGCAATAAATATAATAACTGGTGAAGTTACAATTGAAGGATTAGACGGACAAAATGAATCATTTTCCCGTAATCCAATGGTAATTGAAATCAATCCTGCTTGCGGTGATCTGCATGATGTTAACTTCGTATTGTCAATGGATAACGGCGAAGAAACATGGACTCAGGAAGCATCGTTCACAACCCACGCACCAGTAATAGGACAACAATTCCTCACCATTTTAGATGAGAATGGCAATAACAACGGCAGACTCGATCCAGGTGAAGAAACTGAAATTTTAATGTCTATCAGCAATATCGGTTCAGGATGTGCTTACGATGTTGAAGCTGAGATATTTTCAGGCAGCCCTTACATTGAAGTTCTGGAATCTGTATCTTCGACAGATATAATCGAATCAAATGAAATTGGTGAATTTGATCCGGCTTTCACTATCCGCGTCTCAGAGGATTGTCCCAATCCGGAGCGAGCTGTTTTGTACGTCAGATACACAGGCAATCTCTACCAAAGCCATTCAGATATTATTAACCTGAATATCGGTGGCGAATTATATGCTTTTGAGCGAGATGAAGAACCCTGGCAGCACGAAGTACTAAATGAACAGCACGAAGACCAATGGCACTTGTGTGAAAATGACAATCACACATTCGGAGGTTCAAACTGCATTAAGGTAGGAGATCAAGGTCCAAATGGTGAGTATATGCCGATGCTGAATTGCGCAATGTATATTCCACCGTTTTTCGTTGAAGATGACCTTAGCCTTTCGTTCTGGCACAAGATGGATACCGAAATCAGTGAAAATCATCCCGGTGAAGCGTATGACGGTGGTGCAGTAGAAATTTCAGTCGATGATGGTGATTGGGAGATCCTCGAACCAATAACTCCTGATGATTCGGGGTATCCATTCGTCACGCGACGTGGGGGTGCACCAAGTCCATTTATTAACGGACAACCAATTTTCGCCGGGAACTTTGATTGGACACCTGTTTCGTTTGACCTGTCTGACTATGCCGGTTCAGAGGTCCATCTTCGGTTCTGTTTCGGATCAGATGGTGGAGTTAATGGTGGCGGCTGGTGGATTGATGATGTCGAACTATACATGCCAATGGAGGTCGTCGCACCGGATAACCTCGATGGAGAGATGATCGATGGTTACGCCCACATGACATGGGATACACCCATCCCTGAACGTGACGGCGGCATGGTGAATGAGCTTATAGGATATCGAATTTATCGCG
>JABGPL010000081.1 GCA_018644935.1 Calditrichota bacterium
CCCCGTTGTCGGGATTCATCTTGTTAATAATCTGGTCCCCGACATCTGATATCTTATGGAAAACATAGAGTTGGTGGTCATCTGGGTCGTCAGGCCAGTATGCCAATCCATATATTCTCAAGCCCTGGCGATTCAATTCAGCGACAATGTTACCTTCCCTATCGAGCCCAATTATGTTTGAGGTTGTGCTTGAAACCCATAAAATTTCGCGATCAAAATCCCAGGCAAAATTATTGTTCGGATTAAAGGGACCTTCAAAATCGTGCACTAATTCACCATCAGGAGTGAAGCCATGAATTGTTCCTGAACCGCCCGCCCAGATTAGTTCTCCGTCAAAAGCGAGATCCTTGTAACCATAACCTCCAGCTCTGTCAAACTGATCGAATTGATTTACAAGTTCCCCTTCTCGATTCAGAACATATATCTGAGGGTCTCTGTTGTTTGATCCTGCCAGATAGAATTGATCCTCAATATATACCGCACCCTGGATACGACTGTCTTCGACGATCTGTCCGACGGGATACTGTCGACGCAATTCCCACGGTTCGGCATTCGCATCACCGCGCAGCTCTCCTATTGCTGACCAGCTTAATGGTCCATTGCCGGTGTTGCTGACTGAGAAATCAAGTTCAATTGATTCATCAACGGGCAATTCCGAATCGAGACGTTCTTCGGATGGTACGAATTCAGGATGTAATAGACTAAAATTAATTTCAAGTGTATCGTCCTCGACGACTTCTAAATCAACCAATGTTGAGTCGTTATATCCTCTAGCTGAGGCAGTAATCTGAAATGGAATTTCCGCAAGAGCATTGTTGATGATCCAGGTACCATCCTCCTCGACCAGCCCAATGAAACCGTGCTCTGTGAATACAATAGCATCGTCGATAGGCTCTCCGGTTTCGGCATCAGTGACTGTTCCGAAAAGCACACAAGATCTGAAACGAGGTGAAGTTGCGAAAAGAATCGCACGTCTATTTGCTAATTCAGCAGAGGTTACCGGGTAATCATTGTTCCATGTATAGCTTATCCCGGATGATCCATTGGGATTGGAAATGCCAACAGAAGCAAAGTAATTACTCTTCTCGCGATTTGCACCGTCATTTTGTCCCCTGACGTTTTGGATAGTTTTGTACTGAAAGAGGATGTTCTGGTCACCAGTTTCGGTTATCCAAACATCATTGTCATAGAGGATTACCTGGAAGTTAAGATCTGTATTGCCTCCGTTGTGATGCCTCATGCGGTGCCACTGGACTATAAATCTTGCATTGTCCTCATCATAATAGTAATAGACCTTGGAATTATTGTTCATGTCCAGCCAGTCCCAGAAGGGTGCAACCATCCCGACACCGCCACCCATAGCGCGGTCGAGAGGCCAGTTCTGTAGATTAGTGATTCGAGGTTGCGAACCCATTGAAATAAAGCCATTTGAAGAAATGGTAATCCGATCATAGAGGTTGCCGTAGAATTGTGTATTCATCCCCATTTCTACAACCTCAGCCTCTCCAATGTCAAACTGGCTGTTACCGTCGAAATCACATTCCACACCTTCAAATTCGGCATCATCATCATCAGGATTAATCTCTACCCAATCATAATCAGGTGCAATATCCCAATCCTGATCAGTGTCATCGAAGCAGATGTAACCATACCCATCAGGGCCTTGAGGGGCTCTCTCGCGCGGTTCTTCAACTTGAAGCTCAAAATAGGCGGTGTCTACGAACCCGCCACCGGTTCTGATTGCGAGGAGCAATGGATGAATTGATCCTGGAACGGCAATGGAGTTTCCAGAGACAGTAAATCTATTACCCTGAATTCTGGCATGTCCATTCACATCTATTGCAGGATAATTCGCATCACCATTGATAACACTTACCCCAATACCTCGAGTTACAATTCGAGCGGTTGCAGGAGGGGCGTTCATGCTTCCAACGTTCTCAATGTCAATATCAAGGTTATGTTGATCCGCGGGGATCTGATTTCCACCAATGATGGTTCTAACCTGGAAATTGGGAGCGGATGGGGTAATTATAAGTGCAGATTGGAAGGTTTCATCACCTGATGAAAATGTGATGTTTAACTCCGGACGAGTTCCTGGCCTGCTGACTCCATCTGGGCAAGAGGCATGTACGTTGAGAACTACAGGTTCTTCTCCATCGGCAATTTCACCGCCGGGGATATCACCGAAAGAGATCTCGTTTTCTTCGATTTCTATCCATGGTGATGTCGTAGAAACAATACCAGTTACATTTTCAAGAGCATTCTGGTTTCCGAGATTCACTGCGGTTATGGTGAGGTTGAATGTCTCTCCGGGATTGACATCGTCGTTTTCGTTGCCTTCAACTTCTGTTAAAGTGTAATCTGACAATTCCACAGTGGATATGTTTCGAACGATGTCAATATCGCCGAAAAATGGACAAATATCTCTACCGGTGACTGTTATATTTGCCACACCACCATCGAATTCGACATCATTCTCAAAAACAAATCTGGCGTTACCATCCTCATCACTCGTTGTAGTCATCATAAACATATCAATATAATTACGATATGCATTCTCATCAAAATCCGGCATATCTCCGGGAACGTAGAAACTTACCTGTGCTCCTGATACAGGTTCATCATTTTCACCAGTGACATTTACTTCTACTATCCGTGTCCCAGCAGTGATTCTTTCTGGAAATGTTGCTTCGACAACTCGAGGGGTTCCGAACCAGGGTTGAATTCCGGGATCACCATAACAGTTGAAATCTGTTTTAACACATTCATAATAATTTGTACGCCCCATCCAGTTTTCATTAGGGAAATACCTCTCAACCGCCATTATTGCACCAGCATATCCCCACCCGAGTGGGATATCCTGTAGCATTACATTTCTAACAGTTTCCATCCAGACTGCACTCCACGGTGCCGTTGGAGGACCACCCCAACCGAAGGTAGTTGCAACCGGACCTTTCAGATTATCAGCAGAACCATTTGGCAGTCCAAGCCACCCGCTCCAGGCACACCATTCACCATGCCCACTGGCGACAAGGCGAATCGGAAATTTCGTATTTTCGTTAACGCCATTAAAATTGTTTCGCCAATAATAATTTTCGGCTCTTCCCATGAACACCGCAGCACCTTCGTTATACAGGTCTCTGACCCATGGTCCTATTACCCCACCCTGTTGATCCCATTCATATCGTTCGTAGAACCTGACATCTTCATATCCGCGATATTTGAGGACTTCCTCACCCCATCTAGCGTTCGAATGGATTGTAATGTGCCATGCGGTATTCGCACCATTGCCCCAGTGTTGGGAATAGTTTGCTGCACGTTCAAACCAATCCGGATCATCCATATCTGGATTGGCTTCATACAGCATGGTTCGACCAGAAGCTAAACCGAGTCTTTGGGGATTTCCAGCAGCCCATCGACTTATGCCTACGTCAGGATGCTGATCATTATTGCCCCCTTCCAAACAGGCAAAGAGGTAATCAGCATGGTTGATGTTTGTGCCCCAACATGACCTGCCAGCCTGTGGGGTAAGTTGCCATTGTCCATTGATGTTTACGTTATCATATCTCGATAAATCACCCACAACCATTATGTAATCAAATGGATCAACACCATCTTCCAAATATTCATTATATAAAGTTCTGATCTGACCTAGTGTCGTACCAGCGTTTGTAGGATTATCAGCAACCATGATATCAACTTTGTACCCACTTTTACGTCGCCATTCGATAAAATCACCTGTATACTCGAGACAATTCGCGTGTGTGACGATCAGGTAATGCCCAACATACGCTGGTTTTTCATCACGGTCAGGATCATCACGACCGACAATATCACCGTTTATGGCATAATCACGTATAAACTTAAGAAATACTTGACTTCTGTTTCGTCTGACAGGTACTTCAACAGGATTTATTGGTTCGTCAGCAGTATGGACAATTGATGTCCTGATATGTTCATTGTAAATGTACTCATTGTTTACCGGATCATATTGAATTGGATATGTTGTAACCTTGACAATTCTCGCGCCGCGGATGATAAATGGTTCACTAATCTCAGCTGCAACCGGTGGATAAATCTCTTTTGCTCCGATTTCTACCTCCTGAGGACCACTTAAAGCATTATCGTCTAAAAAGAGTTTTGGAGGGAGATCGGCTTTTTCTCGTCTCTGGTTATCTATAGTGAAATCCAGAGCAACACCAACATCAGGAGGAACTACAACAAATCTGCTAACCATCGGCAGAATTGGCTTACCGTATTTGAAGGTAGCTCCCTCACCAGTAATCCGTATTGCTTTGTAATCTTCACCTTGCATTAAAACTGATTCCGATTCCAGATCAGATAAGTTGAATTCAAGGTTGATTGTGGCTGCATCTGAAGAGATGATTGCAGCATGTTCATTGACTTTTTGGAGATCAGCTCCAAAAACATTACTCTGTGTAAGTACAAGACTTAGCAGTAAGAAAAATGCGATAAAGTGTCTTGTCATGTCAAAACTCTCCGGTGTTAATCAAATACAATGTTGAATAGCGAAAATCGCAAACGAACTGATGTGAAAATAATCAGGCCACTCACGTTCAAAATACGCTAACTAAAAAAGTTACAAAATTTACAATCCAGTGTCAAGAAAGTAATTATACTGAAGTAAGTTATTTAGCTTCGAGAATATACTTTCTTAATTATTGCATATTAATACCAAACGATTAAAGGAAATTAAATTCCATCTTGCCAATTGAACCGCGTATTGTAATAACCTCACCTTTGTAATATATTCAATCAAGTAAAAAAAGAATATTTAAGAACTCATTTTGACTTTCAGAACAATATTTCAAAACCGGAATCTGTCATTGCTTTGGTTTGGTCAGCTTATCAGCCAAAGCGGTGATTCCATTTACCAGATAGGTCTTCTCTGGCTTGTTCTTGACATTTCAGGTTCTGAGTCCATTACGGGACTTGTGGCAATGGCAGCCTATTTACCAGCCGTTGTTTTATCGCTCGCTGCAGGTGTATCTGCAGACCGTGGTGACAGAAGACGAATCATGCTCGGTTCAGATGTTATTCGGTGTCTCGTCGTTCTTTTAATACCGCTGTTATTCTTTCTCGATTATTTAAATCCTTGGTTCCTTGCAGTTAATGCATTTGCGATCGCGATTGCTGCAACTTTTTTTAATCCGGCTCGAGATGCAATTGTACCCCAACTTGTCCCGTCGACTGGTCTTTTAAGAGCGAATTCTCTGATACAGACATCCTGGCAGTTCTCATTACTGCTGGGACCCGCGATTGCAGGATTCCTTATTCACCTTGCTGGAAACATATCTCTGTTCACCGTCGTTTCCGGAGCATATGCGATTTCCTTTCTCAGCATCTATTTAATTCGGATGCAATCTCAAACGGCAAAACCAGTTTCGAAAGGTTTCGGCTTCGCAGAGTTGAAAGAAGGTCTTACTTTTGTAATACGACACAAGGTATTGCTACCTCTGTTATTAATAACAATCGCTGACAATATTTTCATTATGGGTCCTGCGATAGTTGGTACTCCCGTACTTGTAAAAAATAATCTTGGTCATGGCGCTGAGGCCTATGCTCTAATACAAGGTTGTTATGCCATTGGGATGCTAATTGGCACAGCGGGATTATTGTGGGTTGGGAATAAATTCGGAAAGGGAAAAATTCTACTTACTGGAATGTTTTTTGACGGTCTAACATTTATCCCAATATTTTGGGTACAATCAATATCCGCTCTGGCGATAATCATCGTGATACACTCACTGGCGATTCCGTTACTTACAATCAGCCGAACATCGATGATCCAGAATATCGTTCCCGAACACCTTACTGGAAGAGTTTTTGCACTTGTAAATCTCTCCGTTGTTGGGATGTCGGCAATTTCAGCAGGAATAACAGGTTTTGTTGTTGAAGCGATTGGTGTAAAGCCCTTGTTCCTCGTCATTGGTATTGGGGGAACTCTGTGTGGGTGTATTGGATGGATTTTCGCTAAAAAGTTAAAGATAATGGCTTAGAACCATCTTCCTCTATTAAGCAGTTTTATGAGCCTTTTACGTAGCAGTGTCAAAGAACGTCTTTCGTTGTAAGGGCAAAAAAGTTTAGTGGCGTTCAATCAAAAAGCATGGTGAAAACGACAGTCCGCAACGTCCGTCGTTGATGTTGACCCGTAGCAATCAACATTTGGTTACCTTGCCTCGGATCAAACGCCACCCGGGGATCTTATTCGTCTTTCTAAAGACATTAGCCGAGATCAAGTATGAAAACAAGGACATTAAATCTTGAGCATGATTCTGATCCGCAGCGTTCAGAACCAACATCTTACTTGACCTCGGAAAATAATTATAAAGAACTGTTTCTATCTAAATTCAAGTTACTGATAAAAAGATAGCCTGAGATCGTTAGATTTCCAAGAACTTTCATATTTTTCAGAAAAAGTGACTTATCTCTTGTATATTACATAAGATCAACTTTTCAAAATCGAATTAAACTTCCTACTTGAATGGTTTTTGTTGTATTTTTGGTCAAGAATTTGGTTGAATGAGGTATATTTTTATTCAACACCGTTCCATTTGATTGCTCTTTATCAGTTTGCTTATCTTATTATATAGAAGAAAATTTTCCAGACCACCCTTTCTGAAAGTGAGCTGGAACAACTGAATCCCTTAGGGTACTATACCTGATTTCATAATTAGACATTTCGGAGCGAACATTGAACTTTGTAGACGAAAAACCCGGCAATCCCCCATATACTCGTGGTGTTTACCCTGAGATGTATAAAAAGCGTCTTTGGACGATGCGACAGTACGCTGGTTACGCCACAGCCACCGAGTCAAATGCCCGGTATAGATTAATGCTCGAACAGGGGCAAACCGGAATATCTGTGGCTTTTGATTTGCCAACTCAAATTGGTTATGATTCTGATGATCCAATGGCTGGTGGAGAAGTCGGTAAGGTTGGAGTGGCAATTGATTCACTTGAAGATATGGAACAGCTCTTTGACCATATCCCACTTGATAAAGTATCGACATCAATGACGATTAATGCTACTGCTCCAATATTACTTGCGATGTATGTTGCCCTGGCGAGAAAACATAATATTAGTCCCTCTGAGCTTAGAGGGACCGTTCAGAATGATATTTTGAAAGAGTATATCGCTCGCGGCACCTACATCTACCCTCCTCAACCTTCAATGCGGTTAATTGTAGATCTTATGCGGTATTGCCATGCCGAGGTGCCTTTGTGGAATACAATCTCAATTTCTGGATATCACATTCGAGAGGCTGGATCGACTGCTGTGCAGGAGATTGCTTATACTCTTGCAGACGGGATTGCATATGTTAAAGCGGCAGTGGAAGCTGGTCTTGACATTGATGATTTCGGACCCCGATTATCCTTTTTCTTCAATTCGCACCTGAACTTGTTTGAAGAAGTTGCTAAATTCCGGGCAGCAAGGAGGCTCTGGTGCAAAATTATGCGAGACAAACTTGGTGCAATAAATCCAAAATCGTGGATGTTGAGGTTTCACACCCAGACCGCAGGATCATCACTGACAGCCCAGCAACCTGAAGTTAACATTGTTCGGACAACCCTTGAAGCATTAGCGGCAGTACTTGGTGGTACACAATCTCTACACACAAATTCTTACGATGAAGCCCTCGGATTGCCAACTGAACACACAGCTCGCATTGCATTACGTACTCAGCAAGTTATCGGTTTTGAGTCCGGTGTTGCCGATGAACCTGATCCCTTATTCGGTAGTGTATATATTGAACAACTGACGGATAAACTCGAAACCGAAGCTATGGATGAAATTAACAGAATTGAGGAAATGGGTGGAGCTGTCAAAGCAGTTGAATTGAACTATTTCCAAAATGCAATCGCTAGATCTGCCTATCAATATCAGAAGCAGATTGACGCACAGGAGCGTGTAGTTGTTGGTGTGAATAAGTTTGCACTCGAAGATGAGGAAAAAACAGAAATCATGAAAATCTCATTGGAGGCCGAGAACGATCAGGTCAAAAAGCTCAAAACACTGAGGCTCCAACGAGACAACATCGCGGTTAAGGAAAGCTTGACTCGCTTAAAGATCGCAGCGGGTGAATCAACCTCTCACTTAATGGAGCCAATTTTATCTGCAGTTGAGGCGTATTGTACAATCGGAGAAATATCTAATGCCCTGCGAGAAGTTTGGGGGGAATATGGCAAGAGGCTTTAAAAGTTTGTACCTGAATCAAATCCATTGGGTATCACTTTGAATTATCCTGCGAAATGGTGGTCTCGCATTGCGAATTCAAGGATAAAGTGCGAGCTCTGCCCGAGATACTGCAAGTTGAGGCATAATCAGACGGGATACTGTGGTGTTCGAGATAATATTGATGGTGGATTATTTCTGACCACATACTCAAAAGTCACTGGTCTGGCAGTTGATCCCATCGAGAAGAAACCCCTTTACCACTTTCTCCCAGGCAGCAATGTTCTGAGTTTTGGAACTGCCGGGTGTAACCTTGGCTGTAAATTTTGCCAGAATTGGGAAATGTCAACAGCCAGTGTTGATCACATCCGGTCTCAAGATGCCACACCTGAGCAAATCGTTGCTCTTGCTTTAAAGAAGGGGTGTAAAAGCATTGCGTATACCTATAACGAGCCGACAATCTTCGCAGAGTTTGTTATTGATACTTCTAAGCTTGCTCGGGAGCATGGGATAAAGAATGTAATGGTAACAAATGGCTATATAACACCCGAAGCAAGATCGGATGTTTACGAGTTTATTGATGCTGCGAATGTCGATATAAAGTCCTTTTCCGAGACTTTCTATCACAAATTGACAGCGGCTCATATTGAACCTGTTAAAACCACTATCGAGTGGCTGGTAAATAAAACTGATGTTTGGGTAGAACTGACGACTCTGATTATCCCCGGTCAGAATGATACAGAAGATGAAATTGAGCATCTTGTCGGTTGGATTATAGATAAATGTGGGAATAGAGTCCCTCTCCATTTCTCAGTATTTCATCCCGCACACAAGATGAATGACATTCCACGAACACCAGATGAATCTCTTTTACTTGCCAGGAAAATAGCAATTGAAAGTGGTATCAGGCACGTATATCTTGGAAATGTACATGATACAACCGGACATACTACATTCTGCCCAGTCTGCAAACACAAACTAATCTCAAGGGGGTGGATGAACACCGGGAGAATTGATCTGGATAATGGAATGTGCAGTTGTGGAGAGGTGTTAGATGGTGTTTGGGAAATTGATTAATGGCAGAAGAGTTAAACATTAGTGATGTCTTGTTTGAATCATGTGGTGGCGAATTGCTTGACGAAATCGAACCATTGTGGATGAAACTCCACAGTTTTCATCGTCAGGTTTCAACACATTTCTCAGAACATTTTCCAGAAATCAATTTCGAGCAACGAAAGAAAGCTCTCTTTAGTAATATGACTCGAGGCAATATCAAGCTTGATGTTGTTCGTTCTGCAAAGAGCTCCAATATTATCGGATATTGCCTTAGTTCGATTCGTGATTCCGCAACCGGTAAAATGGGCGAGATTGAATCAGTTTATCTCGAACCGGATTACCGTGGATTGGGCATTGGTGGGAATTTATGAGAGAATCCCTTCTCTGGATGGATTCATTGAGTGTTAAACGCAAAGTTCTCGGTGTTGGAGTTGGAAATGAAGTTACATTTAGATTTTACGAAAAATATAATTTCTTTCCGCGAACCACAATCCTGGAACAACGATCAATAAAAAATGATGTCAATGTTTGAAGACCATATCAGGTTAATAGGCGAGACTGAGTCCACTAATATTTTACTTAGTGCAGAGGCTGAATCAGGTTTAGCTTATGAAGGATACGTAATCCGCACTGAACACCAGACTGGTGGTCGTGGTCGACTTGACCGGAATTGGGAATCACCCCCTGGAAAGAGTATCCTATTCTCTGCTCTACTCTACCCTGATATAGATATAAACAAACTTTCTATTATTGGTTTGATGATCTCAATTGTAATTTTAGATGCCGTATCAGCCTTCCTCGAAGACAATAATTCGCTCAGGAATATATCAGAAGACTCTCTTTGCCTGAAATGGCCAAATGATATTTTGGTGCGTGGAAAGAAACTCTGCGGAATTTTATGTCAAAGTGGGATTGATGCAAAAGGTGACAGGTATGTTGTAATTGGTGCAGGATTGAACGTGAATCAGGATCGTGACAACTTTTCTTCAGAAATTGAAAGTACAGCCACATCCCTGAAAATACTGACCGGTAGGTCCCAGAACAGAGAGCAGCTTTTCAGTTTGATTATTGGTAAATTAGAACTATATTATAAGAAGCTCAAAACTTCAGGAACAGGCTGGATTATCTCAGAGTGGATTAGAGTATCGAGAATTATTGGAAAGAATCTGACAGTACAACAACAAGATGAACAAATAACAGGGATTTGTGTTGGTCTTGAACCAAACGGCGCTCTACAATTAAAGGTTAGTTCAGGAAAAGTAATTAGTGTTTACAGCGGTGATACTGCAATAGACTGAGCAATATTTCTTTCAGTAGCACAAGCGTCCCTGCCTGCGAAAACTTTCACAGAATATCGCCGGCAGGGACGCCTGCGCTACTGGGAATGATCAGAAAACAAGAGTGAAATGGTGTATTTATTAGCAATTGACATAGGGAACACCACAATTGAGTGTGGTGTTTTTGAAGAGGAATCACTTCAAACGAGCTGGCGTTTATCAAGTGAAATCAACCGCACGCCTGACGAATGTTGGCATACAACGGCATTTTTTTGCAGAGAAGCAGGCATACCTACTGATTCTTTATCTGAATTGGCTCTCTCTTCGGTTGTCCCCCATCATGCTCATAATTTTTGCAGAATGGCAAAAGATCATTTTGATGAAAATCCGCTTGTGATATCAGTCGATACTTGCCCTTTCCTTGATATAAAATACAGTAACCCTCGTCAGGTTGGTGCAGATCGGTTATGTAATGCATATGCAGGTTTTCATTTTTATGGTGGACCATTGATTGTTGTTGATTTCGGAACGGCAATTACATTAGATGTTATTTCTAAAACAGGTTCATATTTGGGTGGTACTATCATTCCCGGACCCATGACCGCTGCTAAAACTTTGCACAAACGCACAGCACAATTACCACAGGTTTCGCTCGTATTTCCGGATTCAGTAATTGGTCAATCCACAGATCATGCAATTGCGGCTGGTTTAACGTGGGGAGTAACGGATATGATTGATGGAATGATCGAAAGAATAAATGATGAGGTCAAACAAACCCATACCGTGGTAGCAACTGGTGGTTTTGCAGAAGTATACTCACCTCGAAGCCGAAACTTTTCAAAAGTTCATGATGATCTCGTCCTTGATGGAGTTCGACTGATTCGGAAACAGTCCCGGGGAAGCATTTAGTATGAATAAAATCCTTTTATTATTACTTTTTTCTGCAGTATTAAATGCACAACCTCATATTGATGTGGTTTATCCAAGAGCAATGCCACCAGACACAATTGCTTACATCGATGATGTTAATGAGAACTTCATCTTTGGCTCAGTCACACCTCCAAACTCAGTTCTAAGGATAAATGGGATTAAAGTTGAGTTGCTAGAAAACGGCTCATTTCTCGCATTTCTACCGGTTGATTGGGAGAACTCATACTATGAATTGACCGCAACAGCTGTTACATCTCTGTCTATAGATTCCGCCAATTTTTACTGGCAATCAAATGTAATAGTGAGAAAAGATTCTTCGTCGATTATTCTTCCATTTACAACCCGGTCAATAAAAGGCAAAGCTGAACAACCCGATATCTCTTTTCCCACATTGGTGACACTGAACGGTGGTGTAGCCCGGACTGCTCCAAATGGGGCATATTATCTTTTCCCTGATAAGGACACTCAGGTTATTGCGACCGGATGGCGAGATAATTATTATCGTTTTCGAATTGCCCCTCAACAGTCTGTTTGGGTCGCCAGCTATTATTGCTCAAAATTTGAGGCACAATCTGACATCCTTCCGCCTGTAATCTGGGAGGCGCAAGCTGAACAGAAACAGGGTTGGGATGAGCTGAAGGTACCTCTTGGCAGAAAAGTTTTGTACCGAATTTACGATGAAACCTTTCCAAATAAGATCATTGTTGATCTCTTCGGAGTGATCTCCCACCTTGACAAGATTTCTTATAGTTCTGATTTGAGATCTGTTTGGGACATAGTATGGAGTCAGCCAGCTGATGAAGTTGTGCGTCTGGAGATAAACCTGATGCATTCCTGCTGGGGTTACAAAGTTGACTGGTCTGAAGATGGGCAATTCATTCTTAGTGTGAAGAACCCACCTGAAATACTCTGGGGTATTAAGGGGCTTCACGTAGCTATTGACCCCGGGCATGGTGGAGATAAGGATGGGGCTATTGGTCCTACTCGGTTGACAGAGAAAGAAATTAATTTAAAAATTGCCGGATCAGTAGTTGAACTATTAGAGAGCAAAGGTGTACAAGTTACACAAACTCGAACTGATGATTCGGATATCGGATTAAAAAAGCGGATTCATCTTGCAGAAAATGCAGGTGCTGATTTGCTGATAAGTTTGCACCACAATGCTCTCGCAGATGGTACTAATCCATTTGGCGACTTTGGAACAGGAACACATTATTACCACCCTTTCAGCCGTGATTTTGCGATTTCTGTTCAGAGAGAACTGATTCAAGCCTTGATGCTGCATGATGAGGGTGTATATTACAATAATCTGGCACTTGCCAGACCAACCGCAATGCCATCAATTCTGGTCGAATCTGCATACATAATGTTCCCCGATCACGAAATGATGATGTTAAGTGAAGATTATCCTGCGAAAATTGCAAAAGCGATTTACCTTGGGGTGAAAGAATTCGTAACATTGAGAAAGAAGAGTTTATAATCAGGCAGTAGAAATGATTCGAAAAGATACAACAAAATTTACTAACGAACCCAGTTACCTAACTCACGAAGGCGTAAAGAAGTTACGCGCTGAGCTGGATGAACTCGTAAACAAGATTCGTCCGGTTGCAACTGCAGATCTGGCACAGGCACGCGAAAAAGGTGACCTTTCGGAAAACGCTGAGTATGATGCAGCGCGTCTGCGATTGAGAGAAATCGATGATCTGATAGGTGAATTGGGTCGAAAGTTCAACAACCTGCATATAATAGATGAATCTGTACTAAATTCAGATGAGGTTAGAATTCTCTCAAAAGTCAAAATTCGCAACCTCAAGAACAACATGGAGATGGAATATACTGTAGTTGATCCGATGCAGGCTAATCCCGCAAAACACCTTCTCTCCTTAAAATCCCCAATCGTACAAGGATTGCTCGGAAAGAAAGTTGGTGACGAGGCTGTGATCGCAATCCCATCAGGTGAAGTGACTTTTAAAATTATCTCAATTGAAATTAACGAAGACCTCTAACAATCCTCAAATGGTAGATATATACCATGTATAGTCAAAAGAAGATCTTTTTAAACATACTAAAAACCTGTTTAAGTTTGTTTTTACTGATATGTATTCTAAGTAGTTGTGATTCAGATGAGCAAACCAGTTGGAATTGGCAGGAGTCTATTGAATTTGGGAGATGCCCTAAATGGTCTCCTAATGGCGAGAGTATTATTTTCGGGGATGACCGCACGGGAGTTGCTGGGATATATCTCTGGGATACAGAAACAGATCCTGTTCGATTGACGGACTCCTCACATTTCCACAATTGGGATTATTGCTGGTCCCCAAATGGAGAGTTTATTGCATTCACCTCACCGGGAGCTCGCGAAGACAGCTTATCGGGAATCTGGATTCTGGAAGTTGCCACCAAGTTCGTCACTCAAGTGTATGATTATGGAAAAGATGTAAGTTGGTACAGCACCGGGCTGGAACTTGCTGTCAGATTCGACAATCCTTCTGAAGGCGAACCAGGGATTTACCGCTTAGGTTTAACTGAAGATAAAAATGCAGTAACTGAAGCCAGACTCGAGGTGTTGTCCGGTCACATGCCAGAATGCTCGCCTAAATACAACTGGCTTGCTTATAGTGATAATGAAATTGATGGCAGACTTCATATTCTCGATTTTGATGGTGTGGAACAATATGTCAGCGGGCATGGAGTTAGGCAATATAAATGGTCTTCAGATGGGAAATTTTTAGCGTTCGTTATTAACAATTACACTTCTGGTATCCTCGAGAATGTTCTCTGGGGAATCAATATTGCCCAAATGGAAGCAGATTCATTAACTCGAATGGCAACCTTCCCTGCGCCGAATCAGGACGGGAATGAAGTAGCTTTTTCACGGGTTCAAACCGGAAACTGGTCTGGACTCTGGGTATTTAGTCAGTCAGAAGGCATAGGCAGAGTTTCATCATTTGGATTAAGCCCGGATTACAATCCTGTATCAGATAAGATTGCTGTCAATTCGAGTTTGGGTGGAATAAGAATTATAGTTCGAGAATGATTTGCTTTTTGTGCCGTAAATTACTCAGATTTCAGAGATCATAATTTCTTTGATTGTTATTAGGGTTATTCGCGAAAATTGATTTGAATAATCCTAACTTATAAAGACAACTCTCCAAATTATCTGCACTGGTTGAATTGCTTTTTCTATGATTGTGCTTGATATATTGCTCAATGCTATTCTTGTCAATATTCTTTAATGCAGCCTCAAAGGACTTTCCAGATAGAGTTTCATTGCTCAAGAAAAGCATGGTAAGTGTCTTCATAAATTTCTCGGCATCTGTATCAAAATCACTCAAAATGGTATTCCTATATTCAAAATAAATTTGATACATATTCTTGTTATACAGTTCTAAGAAATCAACAAAGCCAATTTTTTACAATTCTATGATTTAGTCCTTAGCTCTTGATAAAATGTGAGTATCCCCCATAGTTTCAAAAATTTTTTTACCTATGCAAGTTAAGTGTATCTTGAAAGAACGTTTCAACGAAAATGCCATGTTTCAAAGTAATTACACCAGTTAACAATGAATTCATTTCATGCAAATTGAACCCAAAGGACTTTATTGCAAGATTCATCTCTTAAGTTTTTATTTTAACAAATGAGTATTCAATTTGATTTTTTTGAACTCGGTTTGAGGCAAAATACCCAATTAGTCCTGGCAGTCCGGTTGCAATGATGGCAACAATCAATGCACTAACTACTGGATTCTTAATTGCCTCAGTAAATGATTGCAAATTCATATGACTGTTCTCCCACTGACGTAATTATAATGAAAGCGGCTGAAGTTACGAAACTTTTTAGTTCACCGTCACTATTCCCAATCCAAATACAACTTAATACTAATTGAATTATTACTGCTTCTTATCGCGGCAGTTTCAGCATGCCCGAAACTGGCAATAATGGAACTGATGCGGAAACTCACTGAGCCGATAAACTCATCTCCTGAAAAATCATCATCATCGTATAACCTGAAAATGTAAGATGAATTCCAGTATTCACACTCGTATGGATTGGTAACTGTAAAACCGATGGGTAAATCACTATCAACGAGATCAATTACCATGGTTGAATGCAGTGCGAGATTATCGTTAGGATCGTAGAAATTGAAGTATAGATCAGGACCACTCCAGAGATCCCATCCGGCACCTGAGCTGGTTGTGAAAGGAATATCCTCTATCTGTAGGCGAGTAATGAAAACTCTGCCCGGGGTTATGTTGATTAGCTTTCTACGAGTGTCCTTTTTCCCAGTGTTTTCGTTTTCAGCTTCCAGTGTGATGGAGTACTCACCTGGGCTATCAAAAGTTATAGTAGGGTTTTCCTGGATGGATGATTGACCGTTCCCGAAATCCCAATAATATGAATCTGCATTGTCAGAATGATTATGGAATATAATTCGAGCAGGTGTAACGGTCTCCCCTGACCATGTGAAATTGGCATCGGGATCAGGAATTGTTGCTTCGGCAGGATTGTCACTCTCACTGCAACCTGAAACAATAAGAAGAATACTACACAGGGAGAGCATTACCAAAAATTTGGATATTTTCATGTTTGCCTTAAGAATTTTGATTTTAAATATTACTGCTGTATAATCTAAGTATACTCAGAATTTATCAGATAATATAGGGCTCCAGATTGTGTAATCTCAAGCAATCATTTTAACATCTATATTGATTTACGACAAAATATCCCATTTTTCTTAGTTGGGACCTCCTCAATTTTCAAAATAAGCTAAGGAAAATTTGGCGTGTAATGGTAGAATAATGTGATATTCCAGATAATCCTTCTGACAATAAGCCTTTGCAATCATCTTGAAAATGATGTAACAACCGATCTTTTAAGAAATTTTGAACTTTGGGATTTGTGGGAGTTATTAGATTAGGTCAATTCACGCAACTCCTGTTGAATATGACACTTATCAATTGTGATGGTCGTCCTGTTTTTTTGTGATGAAAAGCATTTTAGTATTTCTGGAAAGAGAGTATTATTTAGTCAAATACGCTTTTAGTCCTTTCAGGTGGGGAGATCAATTCTATTTGCAACTGTGCAATTAGAAAGCAAAGAACTAAGCAATTCAAAGATCGTGTCGAAAACTTGGTCGCTTTTCAAATGCGTGCTTTTTGTTTCGGCTATTCAAACCACTATTCCAGGAGTCTAAAATGCACTTAACAAGATCAATTTTATTTCTATTTCTTCTCACAGCGTTTGCTGGTATTGCTTTCGCTGATATTTCTGAAGTTGGAAGTTTCAGAAGCCCAACGGATGTTTATGATGTTGAAGTAGATGGTGATTATGCTTATGTACCTGACTATAATAATGGTTTGTATGTGGTAAATGTAAGTGATCCTTCAAATCCCGCACAAACAGGGCATGTTGAAAATGAGGATTATTACTATCGGGCAATTGCAAAACAGGGTGACTACATTTATACTGCTGAGTACAACAATGGACTTGGTATCTATAATATAAGCGATCCTGCCAATCCAACTCGTGTTGGCAATGTTCAGCCTGCTCCATATTTCTATGATGTCGAAGTTGAAGGTGATTATGTTTATGCTCTCTCTTTTTACTACGGTCTTTACATTTTTGACATTTCTGATCCAGAAGATCCCTATGTTATCTCAAACATCCGTACAGAAGGTTTCAACTATGGATTAGCAGTTGATGACGGAATTATCTGCATTGCAAGTTACTACTATGGGATGGTAGTGGTTGATGCTACCGATCCAGCAAACCCTGAAATACAGAGTTCTCTGACGGGATATCGGTACATGTTCGCCTACGGTGTTGATATACAGGATGGTATAGCTTATTTGGTTGACCAACGAAATGGGATGATGGTCATCGATATTTCAGATGCTGCAAATCCAAATGAACTTGGAAGCATTGCGGATCTGAGTAATAATTATAACGTGACAGTGGAAGGTGATTTTGCATTTATGGCGAGTAACATTTTCGGCATGAGAGTAATTGATGTATCAGATCCAACTAACCCAACCCTTTCAGAAACATACGACACACAGGGTGCTGTTTGGAATACACGGATAAAGGGAAGTTTTGCATTTGTAGCGGATTATGATTATTATATGCGAATCCTTGATGTTTCGGCATACACTTCACAGCCTGAAATTGTGGCCGATCAGGATGCAATTGACTTTGGTGTTGTAGAATTCCGCAGATTTTCGAGTCAGGTTTTGACAATCAGCAACGTCGGAGGATCTGATCTCACTATTTCAGATATTACCTTATCCGGTAATTACTACGTTATTGATTTTAGTGAAGAATTTGTGCTTGCCACAGATGAAACCCAGGAACTCAACATTTCAATCATCCCGGAAGAAGTCGCTGAACTGCCTTGTGAAATTGTTGTTTTCAGCAACGACCCGGAGTATCCTGAACTGACCATATCACTGGCGACAAACTGTGTCTGGGTTCCTGCGCCTGAGTTACTTGAAAGGTTGTCTGACGTTTGTTATGACTTGGATTTGAATCGAGGTCAAAGAAAATCTCTGACCTCGAAGTTGAATAACATCATTAGAAAATTCAATTGTGGCCAGCTTCGACCGGGACGCAATCAATTGAACGCCTTTATGAATCATGTGGCAGATTTTGTCGAGGACGGTGTTTTATCTGCTGAGGATGGCAGCGCATTAATCACAGAGGGACAGTTTATTATGGATCTCGTTAATGACTTTGGCGTTGATTCCCATGGCGATGCTCTTAACCTCGTAAAACCAGGACCAGATGATTTCTATTTCGAGAATTGTTATCCCAATCCTTTTAATGCCGAAACTACAATTTCCTTCGGGTTACCAGAAGCATCATTTGTGAGTATTAAGGTTTATGACATGGCAGGAAGAGTTGTATCGGATTTGGCTAACACTCAATACAATTCTGCCAGATATGAGATTTCATGGCGAGCACAAGATATCCCTGCCGGAAATTACCTGATTCACCTGAATGCTGGTGAGTTTAATTCGATTCGCAAAGTTGCATTAATTAAGTAAAATTATTTGTAGGCACGAATTTCATTCTCACGCAGAGTGTGCGAATGAGGTGATTTTATCTGAAGAAAGCCGGAATTTGCAGAGCTGCGGATTCCGGCTTTTTATTTTATTCCTTGCAGGTGCAACGGATTAAGCGGATTTACCATGAAGAATTCAATCGTTCGCAGTCCATCAATATCTTGAGTTGGTGGATCATTTTTCCCCAAATCTACATTTATATCCTAAATTATATTAGGAATTACTTCCTCATTTAAGTAAAACCACCTTCTGAACCTTTTCCATCTCGCCAAATTTAATTCTGAGGATATATAAACCTCCAGCCAGGTTCTGTTGCAATTTGTCAGCTTCAATTCGGAATTGGTGTGTCCCAATACTGTAGTCTTGTGTTGACCGGAATAACTCCCTTCCAAGTACATTGTATAACTTGAATGAAACTGCCCCGGCTTCAGGTAAAGCAACAGATATCGTTACCGTGTGGTTAAACGGGTTCGGATAGGCTGGATAAACATCGAACTCAATCGGGAATTCATTTCGAAAACACCATCCATTTTCATTCGAATTCCCAACCGTTTCCAGCCCCGAGTTTTCCGTAGCGAAGACTCTCCAAAACACAATCTGTCCATTCTGTAGTCGAGGTATAACATGTGAATTGTCAATTGCGATCTGCTCAATTAGGAATGTTGTATCTGAGATTATTCGCTTAAGCAGAGGCTTGAAGTCGTTGTTAATTGACCATTCTATCCGATATTGAATATCATCTACAGAATCAGGATCAAAAGAGGAGTTCCACCAGAGGCGAATAGCTTCGCCTTCAACTGTGCTCCCATCTGCTGGTTTGATGAGACTAAATTCCGAGGGTGCATGATAGTCATGACCTCGTCCTGGAGATCCTTGTTGAAACGGAGAAATGCGCCAATTGTCTGGATTGGTACCATTACAATCTGGATTGATTAATTCAAGAGTAGGGCCATCTCCATCTGGAGAATGAGGCCATTCATTGCAGTCTCGGTAAAAAATCGAATCGTATGGACTACCCCCTCCACCAAAGAGACGAATTTGGTCACCGTTATTGCCAAAATTGAAATCAATATTTCCGATAACATTCTCCACATTCGGAAAGAAAGAGCGGAATGCTGAACTATCATGTGTAACAATTAAGTATTGGTTCTCCAGCAGTATTGTTCCATCCGGAAATGTAAAGCGATTATCGTCATTACTGTCAGATATGAAACAGTTGGTCAGGTCATGGTTGCCTGATTGGACATATAGTTCAACCCAATCTTCGGTATCAAAATCTGGGCTGCTATTGTAATTTATTTCGTTGATAACAATCGACTTGTTATTTTCGGGCAATGCCTCAAATAGAGCAGTGATTTGCTGGTCATTCTGAAGAGTGAATTCTTTAAAAGCAATGTCAGATTCAATATCCAGTTCCCAGTGTTTGAATGTATAACTTGGGTTACTGTAAGCTTTGATTTGG
>JABGPL010000082.1 GCA_018644935.1 Calditrichota bacterium
TCCCCCATTGTCCAATATTCCCCACTGCTGCCTCCCGTAGGAGTCTGGGCCGTGTCTCAGTCCCAGTGTGGCTGATCATCCTCTCAGACCAGCTACCGATCGAAGCCTTGGTGAGCCATTACCTCACCAACAAGCTAATAAGTCGCGGGCTCGTCTCTAAGCGCCCTAAGGCTTTAATCTCTCTACCATGCGGTAAAAAGATAACATGCGGTATTGTACTCAGTTTCCCGAGCTTATCCCCCGCTTAAAGGTTGATTACCCACGCGTTACTCACCCATCCGCCACGCTACTAGCCAAACCGAAGTCTGACGTTGGCGTTCGACTTGCATGTGTTAAGCGCGCCGCTAGCGTTCGTCCTGAGCCAGGATCAAACTCTCCGTTATGAAAAGTTTTATCTTTTAAAATTAATATATCCGAAAATATATTTTTGGGTTAGGCATCGGCTGAAATACCTAACCGTACACGTCTGTCAAAGAGCAAGCTTGTGATTGTCGGGTTAAAAAAAACGCCCTTAAATCAGAAGCGAATAACAAGCTAACAAATCGATCTTTCAATGTCAAGTGAAAAAGTAACAAATGTAAACTTTTTAACTTTAACCGATCAAATTTGAAATTGTAAAAAGAACATAAAAAAACACATAAGCTGACTTCATTTGCCCGAGGTCTAATACACGTTGTTCTGCAAGCCGGGGGCAAATCATCCGGTCATTTCATGTGCGAAGAACCAATATATAAAAGCATTATCTTGAAAGCAACTTTTTTTGAATTAAAATTTGACCTTTATGAAATATCCATGCTTTTTTATCAATATAGATTCAAATAATTCTAATTCAGAAAAATAGACATTGCAGTATCTAGTGTAATATCAACGATAAAGAATTCTTGGTTCATTCAGGTGGTTTTTATCTTCTTTAGCAATCTTTTTTTTCGCTCTGGTTCTAAACTCAGGTTTATTGCCTCCCCGAATCCGAATTTTTAATATATTTCGCCAACAGCCTTTTGCACCATCTGGCATTTTTCATTTTCAATACTTTCCCAAAACGTCTTATTATCTTCCTTATAATAAGAAGATCTAAAAGCCAAATTTCTATATTTGTTCTTATGGCATATTAAAACCCATATTTCTATAAGATTACCCTTGACTTTTATAGTTAATTGTCATATAATACACCCAAATATCAACCGTGTAACTATTCACAAACGACGGAAGCTAATTAAGTTGTAGTTTACTTGCAGCGATCGTTCCTGAAAAACCATGTGGAAAGAATATGCACATCAACTTTTTTACAACCTCCACAACCCAAAGCCGTGTCTTCGCGAAAATTGGGAGACCTCTGTAAATTGCTTTCGCCAACACCCACCACCCCCGTATGTCAAAATCCCGGAAACACAATTATGTATTTATACCTGTTTTTGCATTTTTCCCGAAACAGGCAATTATTCTTCCTTATCTTAATAGCGTTGGCTTTGATCACAAACGTCTCTTTTGCCCAACCTGCAAACCGCTGGGTTCATTATTTTCATGCCAGCGACGGCTTTGAAACTTTAAATGACGTTTTTGCAACCGCGGATGGAGGTTACGCAATGGCCGGATTCACACGCGCTGGCTTGAATCACAATGGCTATTGGCTCGTTGTCACTGATGGCAATGGTGGTGAACTCTGGCAGCGCACCTATACAGATGAACGTTGGATAAGCTCTAGTAACTGGTCCTATTCCTTAATTCAAACTGATGGTGGAGGTTACCTGATCGGAGGCAGAGTCCGTGATGAGGCAAACAACATGTATTTTGCTTTGCTTCGAGTCGATGCAATTGGAGACCGAATCTGGTGGAGAACCTACGGTGCAGAAGGACTTTCACAATGCTTTGCGGTAATTGAGCTTAAAAACGGTGGGTACGTCGCTGCCGGAAGAACAAATGGTCAGGCATATGCGCAGAAAATAGACGCTGACGGTGAAATATTATGGCAAAATAACTATCCTGGCTGGAAATTCACTGCAATTCGGGAGACCGAAGGCGGTCTTCTATTTACTGGAGGCGATAATGATCATACCGCCTGGCTGATTAAAACCGATTTTGAAGGAGAAGAAATCTGGTCTCGGCATTACAGTGATGGCTGGCTTTCTGCAATAGTGTCCTGCCCGGAAGGTGGCTTTGCAGCAAGTGGACAGTTTAACGAAAATGAGGGAAATCAGGGAGACTGGTATCTCCTCAGGGTAAACGATGAGGGTCAACAGACCTGGGTAAATACTTTTAATTTTGGAGATAATGAATGGAGCAAGTGTCTGACGCGTCTGTGGGATGGTGGTTTTGCCTCAATCGGACATGCTGGACCACAAGCCCCGGCTGTTCTAAGAACAGATTCTCCTGGAAATGAAACTTGGAGAAGGCTGGATCATAATCGTGTCGACGGCAGAGGTACAGACGAGTACAACTCAACTATTACCGGTCCCGACAATTCTATCATAATCGTCGGTGCTGCAAATGCGGGAGGAGAACGTGGCATTGATGGAGTACTCATAAAAATCGTCCCCGACATTTCCCCACCAACAATCTGGGCATATCTACCGGAGGAAATTGAGTTTTCTGTGTTACTGGGAGATAGGACCGATTTTACTATAGTACGCGCAGAGGATGCCCAGGGCGACTCCTTGCTGTACTACTGGACATTCGACGGAGACACTGTTTCTACCGACACATCCTTATCAGTTATTTTTGAAGAACTTGACAATCATATTGTGGAATGTTTTGTTTCAGACGGAGCACTAGCCGATTCTGTACAGTGGTCCGTCCATGTTAAGGAATTCTTCATCCGGAGTTTTACGCCTGACAGTCTGGATCTAATCATCCAGCGAGGAACAGAAATCGACTTCGGGATTGAGATTGCAGCATTGGAAGAAATCGAAGTTGAAAACACCTGGACCTTGACTCACCGCAACAGGCAGGATGAGGAGATAGGCAATGAGGAAGCTGCCTCGGTGGCGTTCAATCAGTCGGGACATCATCAATTGCAGGCAATAACTTCACACGAAGATGAAAGTGATGAAGTTACATGGACAATAAATGTCCGATCAGCAATATGGTCATGGTGGCCATCCGACCTCCAAATCGCAACTTATGTAGACTCGACACTTGAGTTCTTCATCACCCCTTTCAACGAAGAATCCGACTCGCTCGAATATGCCTGGATCCTCGATGGAGAATCCCTCGACTCTGACAGTGCTTCCATCATTATCACATTCCGCGAGGTAAATCAATATGAACTAACATCAATTTTCCACGATGGAATCGAATCCGACACTATCCGCTGGACAGTTGATGTACAGGAGTGGTCATTCACGGCAGAAGATGAAGATTTAGCAGATTTGCCGACTACACCGGTATTGTATCCGGCAAGTCCCAATCCGTTTAATTCGACCGTGAATCTATCGTTTTTCCTCCCGATTCAGGATGAGGTGAGATTGGCAATTTTTGACCTGGAAGGTCGAGAAGTATTTGCAATAAACAAACACCAGTTTACAAATGGCACCCACAATATCATCTGGAATGCCTTAACTGCATCCGCGGGTATGTACATCGCAAATTTCCAATGTGGTGAAGTAAACTCATGGCAAAAATTAATTCTCGTAAAGTAACCTAAATCTCCGAAGGCACAAACATGAATCAAGTTAGAGCATTAATTTTCTGTATCGCGATATCAACAGTAATTGCCTCAGCCCAACCACCACCTGAATGGGCGAGAAATTATGGTGATCAGTTCAACGATTTTCTTCGAGATGTCTATTTAACTGCTGACGGTGGTTACGCCATGTGCGGACGAAAGCAGATAAACGAAAACAACGCTGGAAGTGCCTGGATTGTGGTCACTGACATAGCTGGTAATGTGATATTCAGCAATGATTATGGTGATCTGGAAGAGCGAGAGCAACTTTGGACAATAATCGAAGTTGAGGGGGGTGGGTTTATTGCTGGTGGACATGGAGACAGACCCTGGAGTGTATGGGTGTTGCGTGTTAATGCATTAGGTGATGAAATCTGGCGTAGAAATTTTGGCGAACGCGAGAATGGAAGGTGCCATGCCGTGATTGAGTTAAAAGCCGGTACTTTTCTGATCGCGGGTCAAGATAATAGACAGGGGTATCTGGCAAATATAAACGATCAAGGTGGGGTAATCTGGGAGAGATGGTATGGTGACAGGGATGCCGTTACTTTTTATTCAATGCGTGAGACTGACAATGGGATTCTGGTTGCTGGTACTGGTGGTGAAGATGCGTATCTCGTGATGGCAAGCCCTGAAGACGGGGAAGTTGTCTGGGATTCTTTCTATCAATCCCAGCATATGGAAGGGGAACAATATAACTCTTTTCGGAGCATTATTTCCTGTGAAGGTGGCTTTGTGATGGTTGGTACAGATCAAATGCGCATGGAGAACAATAATTCTGCAAATTGGTACTGGTTTGTCCGAATAGATCAGAATGGAAACACCATTTGGAACCAGAGTTTCGAACTGGGAGAATTAGTAGGGCGAGGGTCAAAATGGGTTTGGGGTTTAACTGGCTTGCCAGACGGAGGATTTGCTGGAGTTGGGTGGGATTGGTCCAACAATGGTGCAATCATCATCAGAATAGACTCAGCCGGCAACCTCATGTGGTCACGGAATTACCCTCGAGACGATCAAAATCAAAATGGATTTCATGCTGGTTTTTTTTGGAATGCAGTTACCACACCAGATGGTGGAATTCTCGCTGTTGGAGGTGGTTCTGTGGGAAACGAGCGGGGAAACGGGATTCTAGTTAAGCTGGTTCCAGACTATTCAGCTCCGCATATCCTCAGCATTATCCCAGATACTTTTGAGTTCAAAACACTACTCGGTGACACAATCCTGTTCGCAGTCGAAGCGACCGATTTGCAAAATGATGAGTTGTCTTATATCTGGACATTTGGTGAGGATACTGTTTCAACAGACACTTCAACTGTAGTGCATTTTGAAGAACTTGGTGACCAAATTATCGAGTGCTCAGTCTCTGACATAGACCAGACAGTCTCAGTGCAATGGCTAATACATGTTAAAGAATTTTATATCGATCAATTCTCTCCAGGATCAACAGACTTGGAAATCAGGCGAAATAGTTCTATCGATTTTGAACACCACGTCCGAGCAATTGAAGGGATCGAGTTTGATTATCGTTGGGAGCATTTCGGCCGTGGAGGTAACTACGAGTTTGAAGGAGAGGACTCTGTGAGGTTCGATTTCGATCTGACAGGAGATCATGTCATCCGTGCATTTGTTGTAAGGAACAATCTGAGAGATAGAGTCGAGTGGGATGTCAATGTGCAATCAATCCTCTGGTGGTGGTGGCCGCACGAGCTCAATGTTTCAGCACATATTGATACCACAATGATATTCGAAGTTTTCCCGTTCAGCGAAGAATCTGATTCGCTCGGGTATTCTTGGCTCATCAATAATGAAGTAATTGACAGTGATTCGTCATCGATTGAAATTCCCTTCCCCGAAATCGGTGAGTTTGAAATCGCAGCTTTTGTGCGGGAAGGAATTGAAGCTGATACTATTCGTTGGACAGTTAATATTCTGGAAAGATCATTCACAGCCGAATTCGCGGATTTAGCAAAATTACCATCTTCTCCGGTGTTATTCCCGCCAAGTCCAAATCCGTTTAACTCGACGGTTAGGTTGTCGATTTATTTGCCTCGGGAAGACCTTGTTTTGCTCTCTGTGTTTGATATTAATGGGCGAGAAGTATCGCGCTTGGTTAATGGGAAAGTCGGAATTGGAAATCAAACGTTTGTATGGTATGCAAGTGGATTTCCGGCAGGTGTTTATATTGTGCGTATGTATGCCGGGGATGTATCGAAAATGATGAAGGTTGTTTTAGTCAGGTAACACAGAGAGAGCGAGTATATTTCCCGCTTAATCAACTTAGGAGTTTTGCATGAAATTTCAAGCAATTACAATCCTTTTAGTTCTGTTTTTATTTTGCCCGGAAACACACTCACAACCTGGATTCCAGTGGGTGAATACCTTCCATGAGATCAGGTTTGGATCGACATTTAAAGATGTTTATCAAGCTGTTGATGGTAATTTTGCCTTATGCGGTCAAAGACCAATGGATGGATTTAGTAAACCGGGCTGGATTTTACTCATAAACCGTGAAAGCCGTGAGGTAATCTTCGATCTTGAGATCGGGGGAGAAGGGGATTTCATCTACTTGAACAGTATCGTTGAAATTGATGGAGGTGGATTTCTTGCCGCTGGAACAGATTCTCGACATAACGGTTCTGACGTTATTGCTGTCCGGGTTACGGCTGAAGGCGATACTATCTGGAAAAGACATTATGGAGACAACCTCCTTCAGGCGTGTGAGGCGGTAATTGAATTGAAAAACGGGAATTTCCTCCTGGCGGGTAGTTACAGAAATGAAGGGAATGTAGACGCAGGATACTTATTGCAAATAGACGGTGGTGGAGATGTTATATGGGAGGAAATTTATAATGAGTTTGAGAGAAGCCATTTTACTTCTATTCGTGAGACTGATGATGGTTATCTGCTGGCCGGTAATATGCACCTTTCAGGTTGGCTGCTCAAAGTGAATGATATAGGAGAGGTTATCTGGTCCAATACATTTGACAGAGGTGAGGATGGAAATCAATCCTGGGAATACTTCATAAGTATCATTTCCTGTCCGGATGGGCACCTGCTAAGCGGTACAAGCGCGCCTAATAATGAAGAAGGAAATTTCTGGATGGTAAAGGTCAATAATCAGGGCGAAACATTATGGGAACAGGTTTACGTGATTGGAGATCCCGGATATCCCAAAGCCTTCAGGTGTGCCACTCTGATGAGGGATGGAGGATTTGCACTCGTTGGAGTAAATAACTGCGTCGACGAGTGGGGGACACGCGAACGTGGTGGAATAGTTGTAAGGACGAATAACCTTGGGGAAATAAACTGGATTCGTAATCTCCCCTTTAGACAACAAGAAGTATCGGCACTTGACTTACATTCAGTTATTACTTCGCAGGATGGAGGAATAATAGCAGCAGGAATTGGTGAACTTCGGGAGCGGGAACCAGGTGGAATTATTTTTAAAATCGTCCCTGCTCGTTCCGGACCAGTAATACTTGAGACATTTCCGGAAGAACAGGAATTAAATGTACTGGTTGGTGATTCGATATTCTTTGATGTAAATGCGGCTGACCTGCAAAATGATTCCCTACTCTATCTCTGGACTTGCAACAATGACACCCTCACTACCGACACATGCGTAACCGTGACCTTCGAGGAATCTGGAGAATTTGCAATTGAGTGTTTTGTATCCGATGGTGAACTTGCCGATTCCACCATGTGGATGGTTACTGCAAGAGAATTCTATCTCGATGGATTCACCCCAGATACCCTAAACATCACCATTCGACGAGGAACGGAAGTTGACTTCTCGTTTGATGTGCTTGCCAATGAGGGAATTGAGCTTAATTATTCATGGACCCATATCAATAGAGATCAAAGACAGAATTTGATCGGTGATGCTGAATCGATTGATTTCACCTTTGATCAATCCGGTAATCAGCGAATCATCGGAGAAATTCGGAGCGAAGAGGATTTGATTGAAAATTCCTGGCAGGTTCATGTTCGATCCTCAATTTATTCATGGTGGCCTCCCGAGCTTGAAGTTTCTGCCTATGTTGACTCGACACTTGAATTCAGTATAACTCCCTTCAATGAAGACTCTGATTCGCTTGAATATGTCTGGTTTTTAAATGATGAGGTTCTGGATAGTGACAGTGCTCTGGTTTTGATTGCATTTCCGGAAACCGGACAAAGTGAAGTTACAACGGTCGTCAACGACGGAGTTAAAGCTGACACTATTCGCTGGACTATCGATGTGCAGGAGTGGTCATTCACAGCAGGTGACGCGGATTTAGCAGATTTGCCGACTACACCGGTATTGTATCCGGCAAGTCCCAATCCGTTTAATTCTTCGGTTAAATTGTCAATGTATTTGCCTAAAGATGGTCATGTTTCACTTTCTATATTCAATATCAATGGACGGGAAGTTTCAAGATTCATTGATGGGAATGTTGGGGTAGGGAATCAGACGTTTTCCTGGAATGCCGTTAACTTTCCGGCAGGGCTTTATGTTGTGCGGATGGATACTGGGGATGTATCGGAAATGCAAAAAGTGGTATTAGTGCGATAGAGAAACTTTTTAAATGATCGGCAGTTAAAATAGACAATAACTATATTAAGAATCATCTTACTGAAATCAGAGGATCTATGGATTACCATTCAAGTTGTGAATGATGAAATAAAGTTGAATAATATTTAAACTGAAGTAACTTATTCACAAACCCCAAAACATGTGTTTATTAGAAAGGTTCTTGGAATAATGTAAATTTAATGTTAAATTATTAATAGTTTAGTTCCTGTTATGATTGTCGAAAAGATTTTTTTTAGAAATGCCAAGCTTAAATGTTTTAGATTTTTTACTACTTTAATGAGGTTGATCATGATAAGGTTTGTGTTAATCCATGTTTTGAATTTTGCTGTACCCCTCCTCTCCACTGCTCAAACGCAAGTAAACTTCAATATCCAGTCAGTATCGCAGCTATTTAATTATTGGGATCGCGTTAACGATTTCGACATTCAGGGAGATCGCCTTTACGTCGCCGCCAGAGCCTCCTGTCAGGTGTTTGGATATCTGCGATCACTTGAATCCACAATCTGTGAGTCTTTATATTCAATGATGTCGAAATTTAATTCCGACTACCTCTTTCTTATTTTTTTATATCCTTATTATAAGCCAAGATATCACCACTTTTGTGAAGAATCTGAAAAGAGCTGCTCGAAACTTGAGTTTTACTTATCTTATAGTAAATACAGAAACTCGTATTCGTACAGCAGGATAGTTTGAGGAAATCATGAGAACTCCTCATTCCTCGTGGACACTGGCAAACTGCTTCGCTTAGGAAGTGCATCCAGAGAAGTATTGAATGCCACAACATGTGTTATGTTTGATTTGAGTTTTCTCTTAGATGAACTGTTAAACATCTGTACATTATGTCTTTGCAGCTAATAAATTAGAATTAAGATTGTGCCAGAGGCAAATTTCAGAGACAATCTGGAGGCACTTCACAAGTGAGGTAGTTGCTCAATGAAGTTGCAAATAGGGTGTCCAATTAGCAAAGGGATATTGGACAACCCCGATAATTTTTTATGAAGTATTGAATGGAATAAGTGCTTTGTGCTAAGAACATGTAGTATGCCAAGAGAGGTTGATTATGTTAAGAAGATTTGTTTTAATCCCATTTTTTTTCTGTTTTGTTTTCCAACAAGGTGTCACCGCCCCAAAGGAGAACTATTTCGAACTTCAGTCGGAGAGTTCGACTGAAGTAGTAATTTCTTTAACCCTCCCCCCACCGGTTCTAAAACTTATCGAGACTGCGGAGCAAGTCTATCTCGAAGTAGAATCAATCGGGGAAAACCATATCGGGCGTGCAGGATTTCCTGATCTCCCGGCAATCACAAGATTACTAAGAGTACCTGAAAACTGTGAAGTCATCCCTGACATCCTTCAGGACAGGGTCGATGACATTTCATTGAGTCATCCAATCTCTCCGTTTTTTCAGGACGAAGCAGAATTCCTGAGCAGTTCTAATGCAAACTTTGAAAAGCAGACAGGTCTGTTTCCCGAGGAACAGGTTGTCATTGGGAGTCCTCAGTATTTTCGGGGAGTGAAACTTGTGCCGGTGACGGTCTATCCTTATCAATACAACCCGGAAAACTACCAACTCATACATCATCATCAATCTACAATAGCGCTGAGATTTAAAACTGTAAATGATGGGAATATTAATCCGGGAGATACCTTTACCCCCGTCGGCTTTAAGACTAGAGATGCCTCTAGATTTTTAGAAGCCCTGACACTCAATCCTCCCGCTCGTGACGACCCGCACGATAACCTCCCAAAAGGTGGATATCTAATTGTGGTTGGTTCGCGTATAGATCAGGACGAGGCGGAATCACATGTTAACCAGCTGGCTGACTGGAAACGAGCCTGTGGTCATCACGTTGAAATCGTCTGGGGTGAAAGTAATTCTAATACTATATATGATGAGCATATCATCCCGGCTTACAGGGAATGGAACCCTCCACTCGAGTATGTCTGCCTTATCGGACCCTTCAACAACCCGGATGTATTAAACGGACATGACTTGAAATACGGATTGATTGATGGCGGTGGCAATGACCATATCCCCGAAGTTGCGGTATGTCGCTTGGGTGCCTCTAACGCAGAACGCGTAGAAGTAGTAATCAATCGGGTCCTTGGGTATCAGAAAGACCCATATATCCAGAATATGGACTGGTTTGGTCGAGCTGGCTCGGTTTGTGAGAGAGTAGGCAGATTCACACCGGCAGTAACACATACAGTCCGGTGGATTGCTGAAGCGGAACGCCGTGCCGGATTTAACAATATCAGTCATTTTTATTACCCCGATGACAACGGTAGTTCATCACGGGTGATAGACAATTTCATATCGAGTCCTGGCAACATAATTTTCGTTCGTGGTCCTTCAATGCCCTCTAGTTTCCCATCAAATTCTGTGTACCCACTTTACATCCCAATCGGAGGGGGTCATACGAGTGGAGCCCTTAACCGTATGTGGAATGTTGGTTCTCCGAATCAACTCCAGGGACCGAGTTTTTTAACCGGCACTCAGCATAACCCAAACACATTGTCCTGTAATGTCCTTATGGGTACAATGGCAAGAGGGATTCTCCTTGAAAACCTTCCTGTTGGATGGGCGGCAGGGTATGGGATGGCTATGCTCGATTATAATGGTGCCGGAGGTTTTGATGGTTTCGTCAGGGAATTTCAAATGTATGGTGAGCCCGGTCAAAAAGCATGGCTGGGCAGACCCCACAGGTTGGAAGTATCTCACATGGATCGATGGTCCCGAAATCAGGAAAGATTTGATGTTTATGTTGAAAATGCTGACATCAATGAGCCATTAGAAAACGCAATGGTCACATTAACACAGCCGGGAGAATTACTATCCTGGGGATATACAAATGAAGATGGAGAATGCTCTTTACCTATTGATGAAGGTCTCAGGGGGGATATCACGCTAACTGTCACTGAAGATGGTTTTATCCCGTATTATCAGAGTATTGACGACAGGAACCACCCGGTTTTCGTTCAAGCATCCATTGGCGGACTAAGGGAAGTCAATGGGAATGGGAACAACTCACTAAATCCAAGCGAAACTGTCGAGATGTTTATCACTGCAGAGAATATCGGAATACAACAACCTGCCAATAATCTGGCCGGAATTGTTTCATGCGAATCCCCGTGGGTGACAATTGAAAATGGTGATGTTGAGTTCGGCAGAATCGATCCTGGTGACAATACACAATCCGATACAGTGGTAAGGCTGACTCTGTCCCCCTCAGCATCTGAAGGGGATGTAGAAGGTTTATCAATTACACTACTGAGTGATGAACAAGAGTGGATTTGTCCATTGAGTTTAGAAATCGATGGACCAGAGCTCGAACTTCATGAAATAGTCGGTGGCAACGTCATAGGATTAGATCCTCAGGGATTACAGATTGAGCTTGTAAATCAAGGAAGTATCCGCTCTGTACCTGTTCTGGCGGAGTTAATCTCGCTTTCCAGCAGCGTCAGTGTCGATACCCCTAATTCGGAATATCCCGGAATTCCTAATGGTCGATCCTCTCGAGCAGATGAAGTATTCAATGTCAATGGTAGTTTCCTAACAATACCGGGGACTATTTCACCGATGTTGCTCCTCCTTCGTGCCGCAGAGGATGACATCCCGGATACTGTTTGGTTTGACCTGCAGGTTGGAAGTCCTGAAGAAGGTGACCCGATGTTGCCGGATGAATATGGATATGCATGTTATGACAACACGGACGAGGGCTGGATTCTGGCTCCCGATTATGATTGGATTGAGATAAATCCTCGAGATGATGACAACGATTATGACGGCGACTCTCCGTTCGATAACCTCGAAGGTGACATCTCCCGGGAGGTCAGGCTTCCGTTTGAATTTCAATTCTACGGTGAAGTCTTTAATTTCGCCTCAATCTGTGTTAACGGTTTCATTGCGTTAGGTCAGAACCTTGACGACTTGTCTCAATATGATAACTTCCCCCTCGATCAGATGATAAACGGCTCCTTCGGAATGATTGCTCCCTTCTGGGACAATCTCGATCTTTCAAACCAAAACCAGAATATCTTCACCTATTATAATGCCAATGAGCACTATTTCGTGATTGAATGGCACAATGCATCAATTGTTGGAGCTGGCGATAGATTGACTTTTGAAGTAATTCTATATGACCCTATATTCTACAGGAGCGAAAGTGGTGACGGAAAAATACTCTTTCAGTATAAAACCGTTCCGGATAATCTTAGCGGAAACCATCCTGAATATTTCAGCACCGGTATCTGTAGTCCAGATGGCAGTATTGGTATAAATTATGTTTCTGAAGACAATTACCCACTTACTTCTGGAGTAATTCAAGATCGGCGCGCAATCGCCTTTACAACATTCATTAACACTCCTTTAGGAAGTTTGTCCGGGACTGTTGTCGACGCGGCTACTGGTGCACCGCTCGATAGCGTTCTCATAATGACATCTCACGGTCAAAAAACAATGACATCCCGCGAAGGAGAGTGGGCAATACCTGATGCCTGGGCATCATTGTATTTCATAACTGCGTCAAAAGCATGGTACAATGACTTGGTTATAGATAATTTACTCCTTGAAGAAGATCAGGAAGAACAGCACGATTTCCAATTGTTACACCCGGAGTTCAGTATCTCAAGTCAACTGATTGAAGCTCGAATGGCTCGCGGATCCGAAAATGAGTTTGCACTTTCGCTGTCAAATGATGGGAATGGTGAACTAGATTGGGATTGTACTTCCGGTTACGCCGATGGCCTTAATGGTATTGGTCAACAGTTCCAATCATTGATTGTAGCACCAATTGTAGGTGACATTCAACTTGAGGGCGTCACCTACATCAATGGGGAATTCTACATCTCCGGCAGAAATTCAGGTAACCCCTGCATGATCTATGTTCTCAATTCTGAGGGACGGTTAATAAGACGCATTGAGCAAGTTGGACATTCCAGAAACGGCATGTTCGATCTTACATACGATGGAACCTTAATCTGGGGATCGGGAGAGCAAGATATATTTGGATTTGATTTGATAGGAAATAGGGTAACTACTTTCAGAGGACCTTTAAACAATAACCGCGCATTAGCATACGATCCGAACTTGAATGCACTATGGGTCGGGAATGATGCTAGTTTAATTTACGCAGTAAACAATGAGGGTGAAGAACTCAGAAGGTTAGATTCCTTCAACTGGCAGATCACAGGTATGGCTTACTGGGATGATGATCCTGACGATTATAATCTCTTCATTCTCCACAAAGTTGGCATGGAGGGCAGGATTGTTCATAAAATGAACACCTCCACCGGGGATACGATTCTTGTCGGGAGTCTTGAAACAGAGCAAATTGGTCAGCCAGGTGGAATATTTATCAGTGAAAACATGAATCCATTCGGATTGGTATTCGGGATGATGGTCAACGATTATCTGAACCGTGATGGAGATCGGATCGACATCTGGCAAATGGGAACCGACATTGGCTGGTTGAATGTCTACCCTACTTCAGGATCAGTACCAGCCCAATCTACTACTGACCTGACCTTGCAGATTAATGCTACCGATTTGATCCCATTTGATTATTCATGCCAATTGTTGGTCAATCATACCGCATTTGGTGGGGAAGCGATTGTCGATATTTCCCTGAGTGTTCTCGATCCAACGGAAATTCCAGAACAAACAACTCCTGCCCCAAGACAGCTTGAGTTGTATGAACCTTATCCAAATCCGTTTAACTCATCAGTTAAGCTATCGATGTACATACCTAAGGCTGACCATGTCTTGCTCTCTGTGTTTGATATTAATGGGCGAGAGGTTTCGAGGTTGGTTGATGGAAAAATATCAGCAGGAAGTAAGAAATTTGTTTGGAATGCATCTGACTTTCCGACAGGAGTGTATGTTGCGAGGATGATTGCCGGAGATCTGTCGGAAAAAAGGAAGATGGTTTTAGTTCGATAAGTTGCACTATCCCCAACACCTAACGGGCACCACCCTCATGCCCTTCAGGTTCTTGGAATAACCCATATGTGAAAGAATTAAACGGCTTCTTTAGGCAGGCAAATTGGACCACCTGCAGTATACCCGAATAATAGAGCAAACCCGGATTCACAAAATCCGGGTTTGCTCTTAAAACAATCCTACGCTTTTTTAAGCAAATTTATTGTAGCGCTGTGCTATCCGGCGGTTTATTAACCCTGATCTGCCTGCATAACCTCTTTCCCACACATATCATATACGACAAGTGAGACCTCACACGGATTCGGCAAACTGAAGCTGACCCAGATCTATAGGTTAACAGGATTTGTTTTTGTTCTTGATTGACTGAGTATCCTTAGAAATAGACTGTTGTCAATGGTCGACTCCGAACGTAATCAAGTCTTCATATACTTTATTACCCTGGAAAGCACCTTCAAATTCATGTGCATTGTCAAAAAAGACCTTTCTCACAGGATTTCACAATGCTGGTTTTTTGTATTTTTCAGAATAGAATATACTCGCAAGCTAAAATAATTCAACATGTTTACAGCTCAATAATTATAAAAATAGTTCGTATATCCTTATACAATAGCAATTTTGCTTTCATTTTGCTCAAAACAATGCAATATTACTACATAATTAAATGTAGATAAACTTGGAGAAAGCCATGAAGCGCTCAACATTTGTTCTTGTAATATTATCCATTTTACTGATTTCTCAATCAAGTATTGCCAAAAACGCCCCTGATTTTACTTTGAGAGACTTAAAGGGAAATCAGGTTAAACTCTCGGAACAATTAAAACATGGACCTATTCTAATTGATTTTTGGGCAACCTACTGCAAATCTTGCCTGCATGAAATGCCTCAGCTCAATGAAATAGGAAAAAAATACAAGGATCGCGGTCTACAAATATTAGCTATTTCAACTGACAGTCCCAAAAGTGCCGCCAAGGTTCGTCCATATATTAACAGCTCAGACTATGATTTCATTGTCCTGCTCGACAATAAGCAGGAAGTGAGACGATTGTTCGGTGGAACCTCAACTCCTTATACAGTTTTGATCTCAGCTTCTGGTGAGATTGTATACAGCCATCTCGGATACGTACCTGGTGATGAAATTGAGATTGAAGCTCAGGTGGCTCAACTCTTTGAAAGTGATACCAATACTCCCTCAATAGACAGCAAGGAATCAACTAATGACTAGTTCCAAGACCTTAAGGTTATTCATTTCTGGTTTTTCTCTGGTATTGCTTTTTTCATTAGTCACCGTTAAAGAAGTCGCTGCTCTAAGCATCACTGGTCAAAATAAAATCCGTTATGGACGCCAGGCTGTATCCCAAACGGGATTAACCGACGATCTTTATTACCTGGAAAATTATTTTGAGCTTTTTGCGTCCTTTGAAAAATTCCGATTTCACGTCAGACAACGATATTTAATGCCGTCTGAATATGGGCAGCGTCTCGATGGACTGGCTGCATTTGACAAGATTGATGTCGAATACATTACCGACCATCTGCGAATAAAGGGTGGTGATTTCTACCAGGAATGGGGACGTGGATTATTAATGGGGTCACTGGAATCTATCGACCTGAACTTTGACAGCGGACTCGAGGGTCTTGTGGTCGAGGGAGATTATAAGAATTTTGAGGTCTCAATCTTTCGGGGAGTTGAAGTTGACACCACCAATACCGTTCAGGAGGGTGCCGGCGGTGGAATGTTGTCATACAGATTCCCATTTGGTCTGAAGCTTGGGGGCAGCATAATCCACCTGGATGATGGCATACGACATGAAGCAATTGACCGCAGGGGAGTTGAGGGTGAATACATCTTTGACTTTGGCAGTGCCTATGTCAGTTACACCACAGATTCCTATTTCTACGGAACATACCCTCACGGTTTTTACAGTGCCCTTGAATTTTTTGGACGGAATTGGGCAGTTCTTCTTGACTATAAGAACTACCGTTTCGCGTATTATGTGGTTCCTGCTTTGCTGTTTCCTCCTCAAGTGTTTCCTGAGAATATCATGTATTTGTTTTCCCGGAACAAACCAGCGACGCATTTCACAAATGATGTCGGCCTCCAGGCAGATTTAACTTACAGGTGGAATGATTGGGATTTTAATCTCAATGTAAACCAGTCGAGTTATCAGGAAAAAATCAAAATCCTTCCATCACTCGACCTTAGTCAGAGACCATTCTGGAGCACATTTTTCTCAGCAGAATACGCCCCTCTGGGAAAAGACCGTGTATTGTTTCAAGGTGGTTACATGGAAAACACAGCCCTCAATTACCGCTATGGAGCAGGAACGCTTTATGAATGGCGAATTAATCGAAAACTCAGTCTAACCGGCGAACTTCAATTTGACAAATATATAACTCCGACCTGGGTTGACGATATTGCTCATTGGGGTGGATACAGAGAAGCTTATCTTTTGGTCGGCTTAGCAAAATCACACTTCGGCACAATTACGGGAACATTAGGCATGTCGAATGATCCCTGGGCAAGCCAGGGTGCAATACCCAAAGGCTGGTTGAAAAGTGATTTTTGGGGCAAGGACATGTACTGGCCGGCCATTCTCTTAACAGCTGACTTTATGGAACAACATCAATTAAGAGTTTTCTACGGTTATGACCGTGGTGGACTGGGTTGTGCCGGGGGGCTCTGCCGATGGGTGCCACCGTTCAGGGGGATAAAAGTCTCTCTGACAAGTCAATTCTAAATAAAAAAATCTATTAGTTTACATCGCTTGTTTGAGCCTGACCTGTAACTTCTTCTTTTCAGGTAAAATCATCCCTACACCCCCTTCCCCTGGGGGTGTTTTTTTAGTTGTTATCCATCCTGAATCTCGAACAACTGGACCAAAACTTTCAAATCATGTAATTCAAGATTTCCTTTCCGGGAACAAATAGAAATTTACTCCGTATGATATTTTACTTCGATAAATGGGGAAGAGATAGCATTCACATTTTGCCCTGAAACGAAAACATGACCCTGTAGGATACAGCATACTTGCATGTCGTCAGGCGCAAGCATGAGTCGTTTTAGATAGAAGTCCGCTGTACTGAAATGGGCGAACGGATTGTTCGACCTACTGATTTTTAATTTGCTGACAAATTGTCGATATCTTTCCTCCCCATTGTTTGAGAGTGTTTAAAAAACAACTACTCCTATTAGTGATCAGAAACATCGAAATTCTTATTAACGGTGTTTTATACTTGACAGATCAATATTTGGAGTATATATTTACAGCGTTATTAGCACTCGTCATAGTTGAGTGCTAATATTTGCATAAAAGAACCGTAGTATTTATAAATTTTAGTTACAAACCATATGGAGTGCATGTAACATGGCATCAAAAGAAATTCTATTTGATCTCGACGCTCGCCAGGCGCTGAAGCGCGGAGTTGACAGATTATCTGATACTGTAAAAGTAACCCTCGGACCAAAAGGCCGCAACGTCTTAATCGACAAAAAATTCGGCGCACCGACCTCAACCAAGGACGGCGTCACAGTCGCCAAGGAAATCGACCTTGAAGATCCAGTCGAAAACATGGGTGCCCAGATGGTTCGCGAAGTCGCCTCAAAGACATCCGATGTCGCCGGTGACGGAACCACAACCGCAACAATCTTAGCCCAGGCTATTTACACACAGGGTCTGCGCAACGTAATCGCTGGCGCAAATCCCCTCGACCTCAAGCGTGGTATCGAAGCCGGTGTCAAGGCTATCGTAGCAAAGCTTGAAGGCATGTCCAAGCCAATCGGTGCAAATTGGGATGAGATCGCACAAGTCGGCGCAATCAGTGCCAACAATGACGACAAGATCGGTACGTTAATCGCCGAAGCAATGGAAAAAGTTGGTAAAGACGGCGTCATCACTGTCGAAGAAGCCAAGGGTACAGAGACCACAGTGGAATTAGTTGAAGGTATGCAATTCGACCGCGGCTACCTTTCACCTTATTTTATCACCAATCCTGACAACATGGAAACAGACCTTGAAGATCCAATGATCCTCATCCATGACAAGAAAATCTCAGTCATGAAAGACCTGCTTCCAGTCCTTGAGAAAGTCGCCCAGATGGGTAAAGGCCTCCTCATTATTGCTGAAGACGTTGAAGGCGAAGCCCTTGCTACATTAGTAGTCAACAAGCTTCGTGGCACCTTGAAGATCGCAGCCGTCAAGGCTCCGGGCTTCGGTGACCGTCGCAAAGCAATGTTAGAAGACATCGCAGTATTGACTGGTGGTCGCGTGATCAGTGAAGAAGTTGGTTTCAAACTTGAAAACACCGTTATTTCTGACCTCGGTACCGCCAAACGCGTCGTAATCGACAAAGACAACACTACAATCGTTGAAGGTGCTGGTGCATCTGATGACATTAAGGGCCGCTGCGAAACAATCCGCAAGCAAGCCGAAGCTTCATCTTCCGACTATGACCGCGAAAAACTGCAGGAACGCCTCGCCAAGTTATCCGGTGGTGTTGCAGTCCTGAACATCGGTGCTGCTACTGAAGTTGAAATGAAAGAGACAAAGGCTCGTGTCGAAGACGCTCTTCACGCAACCCGCGCCGCAGTCGAAGAAGGCATCATCCCTGGAGGCGGTGTCGCATTAATCCGCTCCGAAACTGCAATTGATGACCTCAAGCTTGAGGGTGACGTCATGCTTGGTGCAAAGATCGTCCGTCGCGCTATTGAAGAACCTATTCGCCAGATTGCAACCAACGCCGGCTTTGACGGTGCTGTTGTAGCTGACAAGGTTCGTAACAGCGAAGGCAACATTGGCTTCAACGCCCGTTCAGACACGTATGAAGATCTGCTTGCAGCCGGCGTCATCGACCCAACTAAGGTCGTCCGCTGCGCTCTTGAAAATGCAGCTTCCGTTTCCGGTCTTCTCCTAATGACTGACGCAGTCATTTATGAGAAGGAAGAAGCAGAAGCAGCAATGCCTCCAATGCCTCCTGGTGGCGGTATGGGTGGTATGGGCGGAATGTACTAAGACTGCTTAGTTCCGAACATGGCTGATAAAAACGAAAAACAACACCGGGTCATAGTCTTTTCGACCCCAACCTGTTCATGGTGCCGCAAGGTAAAAAGTTACCTGAAGCAGCATAAGGTCCGTTTCAAAGAGATCGATGTCTCGAAAGATGCATCAGCAGGTCGCGACATGGTCAGAATGTCAGGACAGTCCGGCGTGCCGGTAACCCTGATCGACAACAGACCGGTGATTGGATTCGATAAAGCTCAGATAGACAGATTGTTGGGTTTGCGTTAAAACCAAACCCAACAATTTAACTTCGACTTTAAGATAGATTTTAATAGAGGATAAATTATGAAATTAGAACCATTAGGCGATAGAGTAGTCATCAAGGCTTCAATCGTCGAAGAGAAAAAATACGGCAGCATCATCATCCCTGACACGGCAAAAGAAAAACCGCAGACAGGTGAGATCATTGCTATTGGTACCGACGACGACGTAAAAGACAACCTGAAAGTTGGTGATCAGGTAATCTACGCCAAGTACGGTGGCACCGAGATTTCTCTCGACAACGAAGACTACATCATCTTAGGCTACGGCGATATTCTGGCAAAGGTCAGCTAATTCA
>JABGPL010000083.1 GCA_018644935.1 Calditrichota bacterium
GCAAACTCATTTCCGTCATTTCCGTCACTTTTCCGTCACCACATCAATCCCCCACCAACAAGCACTTTCCGCCAAAAAGGTGACGAAGTGACGATAATTTATGCTATCCCTGCTCTTTCCAGTGCACTGCGATGATACTTGACTTTTGTAGATAAATGTTGTATATTATCAACATAAAAGATGCATATATCATAAATGCCGATGAGATATGTCTGGTCAAGTCGGACATGGCATATATAATAAGGGAATCTACATTTGATGGCAAAATGGTACGTGGCGACATCCCCGTACATTTAAGGAGAGATTATTACATTGGAAGTGGATGTCGAACAGGAATGTTCGACCTACTGGTGGGTTATCGCGAGCCCGGGAATGACGGGGGGTGGGGTGGGTCGCAGGCGGGGACGCCTACGCTACTATCTGTTAAACAACAGCACAATCCCAGCCACAGCCATAAGCGTGCCGATTATCGTTCTGCCGGACAGTTTTTCTTTGTAGACGAAATATGCAAAGGGGAGGATCATTATTGGTACTGTTGCTGATAATGTTGCAGTTACACCTGTTTCGGTGTATTTGACTGAAATTATCGATAGCCATATTCCCAGGAATGGCCCGAAGAAGGCTCCTCCAGCGGTAAGGGCAATTGCTTTCATGTCCCGAAAGCCCTTTAACACCGTTCCAATATTTCGGGTGACGATAACATACAGGTACATTCCTATAGTACCTGCAAAAATTCTCACCAGAGTTGCGGGGAGAGGATCTACGGTTCCCCCCATCCCGGCTTTGGAAAGCACTAACCCCGCAGCCTGAAAAATAACACCGATTATTACTGCGATCACTCCCTTTGTCAAAGCCTTGTTTGGGAAGCGTTTGTTCTCGACAGATTTTTCTGATATAACCCAGACGATGCCGGAAACAGTTATAAAGATGCTTACCCAGGTGATCAGTGACATCCGTTCGCCGATAGTAAAAAATGCTATCAGCGATGTCGCAATTGGAACACTTGAGAAAATAAGAGAGGTCTTCCTGGGTCCTATCGCAACCAGAGCATAAAAGAGTGCCGCATCGCCCAGCGCCAAACCGATGAAACCCGACAGGTATAAGTACCAGACATTCCCACCTGCATACAACTCGGAGTAATTTACTCCGAAGAGGATAGTCGTTGTGATAATGAGAAGCGGCAGCGCAATAGAGAGCCTGATCACGTTTACAGCAAGTGAACCAATCCGCTCACCTGCCAGAGAAAAGAGGAGCATCGTCCACATCCAGCAGAACGCAGCTCCCAATCCTGTTATTTCACCAATGTATGCCACTGAGATGTCTGTCCGGTTTTGTTAATTTGAAGAATAAGTTACTTCGGCTTTGATTTTATTGCAAGTGGGGGAGGGTTTTTGTTGGGGGGTGGGTTTAATTACAGGTTGAACAGGATAGGAGGCTGTTTGGAGATTGTCACTCAGACGAAGCAGATCGTCCGAGAATTATGTGGTAAGTAGGATAGGCATTCTTGCCTGTCCATCAGTCAGCAGACGGATTCAGAAAATAACAGTTACTTACAGCGAATCCGTCTGTCGACGGATGGTCGGGCAGGATTGCCCAACCTACTGAAATTGTATTCTCTGACAGACAGTTTCGCCAATGCAACAGGTCAAACACTCTTTTTAGGAATAATTATCAAATAGCCTAACTTATCAGACCTCCAACCGTACTATCTACAAATCAAAGTTCTATAGAGGCAGATTTGCCTCATAGAAAAACTAAAAGACATTACATTGAAATTCTTCAAATCACCTAAGAACCTGATTGCCGTTGGTCTGGTTTTCATAATTGCATTTGTCCTGTGGAAATATCCTGTTGAGCAGGGATTGCTCTCATTGGTTGAGTGGATTAAGGGACAGGGTGTATTTGGTTACATTGTTTATATTCTAGTCTATATAGTTGCAGCCGTTATTTTCTTTCCTGGATCAATTATCACACTGGGTGCTGGATTCGCTTGGGGGTTATTCGTTGGGTCAATCCTCGTCTCTATTGCTTCGCTACTTGGAGCAACCGTTGCATTCTTGGTCGGCAGGTATATAGCCAGAGATTGGGTGGCGAAGAAGATTGCCAATAATGAGAGTTTCAAACGTATTGACCGTGCCGTTGCCGGAAAGGGATTTAAGATTGTTCTGTTGACCCGATTGTCTCCGATCATTCCATTTACATTGCAAAATTATGGCTACGGATTAACAGGTGTCAGCTTGAAGGATTACTTCTTTGCTTCATGGATAGGCATGATTCCAGGGACAATTATGTATGTTTATATAGGCTCCCTGATTACCGAAATTACTCAAATCGCCTCCGGGCAGACAACGGTAGTTCCCGGACAGAAGATCTTCTATTTCATCGGATTGGCAGTTACATTGGCTGTATCCGTTTATGTCGCGAGCGTCGCAAAGAAAGCCTTGGCGGAAGGAGTGGAGGATGAGTGAAGTTGCGATGTCACACCTGAAAGAGTTGAATCTTTTCCCAGAGGATGAGTTCAATACCAGATTGGCGAACAATGTTCACCCATCCGATTATAATAATCCTGAGCCTAAACCGATATACGATGCTGTTGTAATTGGCGGTGGCACAGCAGGTCTTGTGACCGCCGCAGGTATTGCAGGTCTCGGTGGACGTGTCGCGCTGATTGAACGTCACATGATGGGCGGTGATTGCCTTAATGTTGGCTGTGTTCCTTCCAAGGGTGTAATTCGAGCGGCAAGAGCTGCACATGCACTCAAGGAAGCTGCCGACTTTGGAATTACATTTGAGGGTGAACCGAAAATTGATTTTGAATTCGCGATGGAGCGGATGCGACGGTTACGCAGCAACATCAGCGCAAATGATTCAGTAAGTAGATTTTCAAGTTTAGGTGTTGACGTTTTTATTGGAAGCGGCGAGTTTATTTCTCGGGATCGAATTAGTGTTGCTGGAACTGAGCTCAAATTCCGAAAGGCTGTGATCGCTTCCGGAGCCAGTCCGTTTGTCCCTCCGATTGAGGGCATTGATCAGGTAAATGTACTCACGAATGAGACGATTTTTAATCTGACAGAATTGCCAAAAAAATTGATTGTCGTCGGTGGCGGTCCGATTGGAATGGAGATCGCGCAGAGCTTTGCAAGGTTGGGTTCCGAGGTTACAGTGATAGAGAAGGGCGTTCAAATTCTGGGACGCAGTGACCGTCAGGCATCCGAAGTTCTGGCAGATCAACTCCGCAAAGAGGGGCTTGATTTGAGGCTTGAAACAAGTCTTACAAAGTTATCTTCAAAGAATGGGGTCTCCATAGCACACATTGAATCAGGATTCGGTACAAAAGAGATTGAAGCCGACGCGATACTAATGTCAATCGGAAGAAAACCGAATATCACAGGCATGGGGCTTGATAAAGCTGGAGTAAAAACGGACCCGCACGAGGGGGTGCTCATTGATGACTTTTTCCGGTCAACGAACAAGAATGTTTTCGCTGCCGGAGATGTTGCTTCCTCTTATCAGTTTACCCATGCTGCCGATGCTATGGCGCGCGCGGTAATCGTTAATGCTTTTTATTTCGGACGTGCCAGACATTCTAAATTGATTATTCCGTGGAGTACCTACACCTCCCCTGAAATAGCAGGTGTCGGATTAACACTTGAGGAAGCTGAAAAACAATTTGACCATGTTAAACAAATCGAAATTCCATTTACCGAAGTTGACAGGGCAATATTAGATTGTGAAACGAACGGGTTTATGAAAGTTGTTTATGGAAAGAAAGGGAAAATCCTGGGAGCAACTATTGTTTCAGAACATGCCGGGAACATGATCGGCGAGGTCGTAATGGCAATGCAGCATAACATCACCTTAGGCGATATCTCTGCAATTGTTCATCCCTATCCAACCCAGGGTGAAGCTCTGAAAAAAGCCGGGGATGCATACAAAAGAACATTACTCAGCCCAGGGACAGCCGGAATATTGAAATGGATCATGAGGCGTGGTAAATGAATATTTCGGTGATAATCCCCTGCCTGAATGAAGAACCGATGTTGGAGCGTACACTGTCGGCTGTTATTGTTCAGGATGCTATATCAGATGTTGTTGTGGCAGATGGAGGCAGTTCAGATCGATCTATTGGAATCGCGATAAAAAACGGAGCAAAAGTTACAGTTGGTGACTCCGGTCGGGGTACTCAGTTAAATGCAGGTTGGCGGGCTTCAGATGGTGAAATTCTCTGGTTCCTCCATGCTGATACAAGACCCGACAAAAGGGCAAGTAATCTGATAATAGATGCATTTAAAGACAATGAGACGAGTTTGACGGCGTTCAGGCTCAAGTTTGAATCAGCAGACACCCGCATGAGATTGGTATCTTTAGGAGCAAATCTCAGGTCGATTTTTTCCCGTTTGCCATATGGCGATCAGGGCTTAGCAGTGAGGCGCAGGGATCTGGAAAAACTCGGAGGCTTACCTAACTGGGAATATCTCGAAGATGTCTGGTTAGTTGAGCAAATGAGGAGGATAGGTCGCATCAAAATCCTGCCAGGTTCTGTTTCAACATCTCCTCGAAGATATAAGGAATGTGGTGTGTGGAATACCGTAAGGCAACATAATAAAATCATGAAATACTGGAATCAGCATCATGAACCTATGCCCGGAGGTCGAATTTGAAGATTACCTTTTCAGTTGTTGTTGTATCAATTATCGTGCTCTGTAATGCCGTTTACTCATTTGATCATAGCTACATTCAATTAGACGAACTGTTGAAAACTAAAGTCGTCGATGGCATGGTCGACTATAAATCTATCAAGGCTGATCCCTCTGTGTTGACAATTTTTTTGAACGAAGTAAATTCTATAAGTAAAAATGAGTTCGATTCATGGAGCGAAGATCAGCAGCTCTCAATGTTGATTAACCTCTACAATGCAGCAACAGTTAAGTTGATCATTGATTATTATCCCGTGAAATCTATTAAGAAAATCGGTGGGATCTTCAAAGGTCCATGGAAGCAACGTTTAGTCGGGTTATTCGGCGAGTCCATAACGCTGAATCACCTCGAGCACGATATCATTCGCAAACGATTTACAGAGCCACGTATACATTTTGCTTTAGTCTGTGCTGCAAAGGGTTGCCCTGTCTTGCGCTCGCAGGCTTATCTTCCAAAGAAATTAGATATGCAGCTTGCTGAACAGGCAAAAGTCTTTATCGCGGAATCTCCTCAAAAGAATCGTTTTGAGCCGGATATAAACACCCTTTTCCTTTCACCCATATTCAAATGGTACAAAGTTGATTTTGAGAAAGAAGCAGGTGGGTTAATCAATTACCTGCAACTTTATCTCCCAAAGATTAGTATAGATGTCAAGATTCGTTATACGGATTATGATTGGTCCCTAAATTCACAGTAGGTGACTTGGAAGACTTGAAAACACAATACTCTGAAGGACGAAATGCTCTGATCCTATTAGCTCGTGCACCCGAGCTCGGAAAAGTTAAAACACGAATTGCCACGGAAGTTGGGGCTGAAAAGGCACTCCATGTATATACCAGGCTTCTTAAAAATATAGTTAGCTCAATGAGTGATCTTGAGAAGTCAGTTCGCAAAATTATTGCTTGGACTAAAGTCCCTGACAATACAGGTGATTACCCGGATTGGGAACACTGGCTGCAACCCGAGGTTGACCTGGGGGATTGTATGCAGTGGGCAATTCACAATTCGGTTGCGTTGGGTGCTGAGAAGGCAATTATAGTGGGAGCTGACATCCCCGACATATCACAGGATCGTATTGAACGAGCGTTTGATACTTTGGATTATACAGATGTTGTCCTCGGACCTGCGGCAGATGGTGGTTACTATTTAGTAGGGGCGAAGCGGGATATACCGGAGCTATTTCCGGATATCAATTGGGGTGGTACAGATGTTCTCGACAAAACAACTGAGTCCTTGCAAAAAACTGGAATATCATTTCAATTATTAGATATCCTTTCAGACATTGACCATTGGGAAGATTGGGTAGAGTGGTCTGGTAGGATAAAAAAATATACGGAGTCTTGAGTGGAAGCGTACTACAAACCGGAAGACTTGCCAAAGTTTGGAACAATCGCAAAAGGCAATCCAGAGTTATGGAAGAAGTTTCGCGAATGGTATGGTGCAGTTTTTGAAGAGGGTGCACTAACAACGCGTGAAAAGAATTTGATCGCCCTCGGAGTAGCCCATGCAATCCAATGCCCGTATTGCATTGATGCATACACGCAGGAAGGATTGAAAGCCGGTTGCAGCGAAGAAGAAATGACCGAAGCCGTTCATGTTGCCGGAGCAATAAGAGGCGGAGCATCACTGGTTCATGGTGTTCAGATGAAAAATGTCATAGATAAACTCTCAATGTGAGATATAAAAAAGTTGAGTAATGATAGATAAAAACACAGACACAGAATTGCAATTGGATCAACGGGATTTAGACCAACGTGATATCGAATCATCGCCTGAAATGCGGGATTTCGACGATATGCTGAAAGAGAGCAGTCTTTTTCCCCTTAAAGCCAACGGCATTAATGTTTTGCAGATTAATGTCGGGTTCAAATGTAATCAGGCATGCAAACACTGCCATGTGAGCGCAGGTCCCTCAAGGTCTGAGCAGATGAGCAGGCGGACATTTGAGCACTGCCTCCGCGTATTACGGGAAGGAAAAATCCCTACTGTTGACATAACCGGTGGAGCTCCTGAACTGAATCCCCATTTCAGGTGGTTCGTAAAAGAAGCAAGAGACATGGGAATAGATGTCATAAACAGGTGTAATCTGACTGTCGTATTTGAACCCGGACAGGAGGACACTATTGAATTTCTCGCCGGGCACAAGGTTTCAGTGATTGCATCTCTGCCAGCGATTTCAGCATCTCAGACTGACGCTCAGCGAGGAAAGAGCACATTTGGAAATTCGATTGAAGCGTTAAAACTCTTTAATCAGGCTGGATATGGTTTGCCTGAAACCGGGCTGGAAATAAACCTTGTCACCAACCCCGTCGGTGCATTTATGCCGGCATCACAGGCGACACTAGAGGATTACTGGAAAAGGGTTTTAGGCAAAAAATATGGCATAAAATTCAACCATTTATTCACGATAACCAATATGCCAGTTGGCAGATTTCTGAATTGGTTGAAATCGAAAAACCTACTCGATGAATATATGAAAAAACTTACTGAGCAGTTTAATCCTAAAGCAGTATCCGCCGTCATGTGCAAGTCTACACTATCCATTGATTGGCAGGGTTACATGTATGACTGCGATTTTAACCAAATGTTGGGATTGCGGGTAGATCACGGCATGCCGGTACACATCAGCGAGTTTGACAATGAAAAACTCAACCAGAGGGAAATTGTCACCAAAGTCCATTGTTTTGGATGTACAGCTGGGAATGGATCGTCTTGTGGCGGGGAGGTTGTTTAGATTATTCACTGTGAAGTGAGTTAATTTAATCCGAAAGAAATCAGTAACGTAGGGCGAGATCTCATCCCACCGAACAGTCATCAATCCAAAAATTCCTTTTGGGTTATGAACCCGACCTACGCAACAACATCGTTTCGTTTAAATAGAAACTCCGATATTCTCACCGTAATTAGATTCACCACAACCAGTGCAATACCTGAAAGCAGAAGCGCGTATGATTCGTTATGAAGCTGAACGATGCTTTGGGTGGTGGTTTGAAAAAATTGGATTACTACAGATTGATCAGGATCGGTTAAACCTCTTAGAGGGAGCATGAGACTGACCAAAATTAAACCGGCAATTGAGATAAAAATTATTAGGAAAGTTGTCGTAGCTTTTTTCGTTCCAAACCACGAGCAGAAAGGGAAAAACAGGAGCATAACAACCGTTGGAATCCATAATGAAAGCAGAAGCACCTTCACCTGCATTAATTCTGGAAATTGAAAAGCACGCCAGTTGAAAATATACACCTTCAGTAGAATATTCAAAAAAGTAAAAAACAGAATGGTTAACCCAAAAGTCCAGCAGGTCAGATAACTTCCTCGAATGAAGCTCTTTCGTTTGATAGGAAGACTGCACGACAATGTTCTCCCGCTGTATTTCCCCTCCGTGAACCAGAGATAGAATGGAACCATTGAAGCGCATATAATCCCATAAACAGCCATCTCTTTCAAATCCAAATCAGATCTGACATTGAACATTAGGGTCAAATACACCAGAAACCAGAATACGATATTCCTGTTTGTTTGCCAGTCTTTTCTGAGAATTCTAAACACTTACAACTCTCCATATAAATGTTGGGTCAGGGTCAAATTGTCGGGATACGTCTCGCCCTACCTGACTCACTCGTAATCCAGAACCCCTTGCCTGATAATTACGTGACAAGATTATTCCTCCCAAACATAAACTCAGAGATTTTCAGCGCCAGAATATTTACGGGGATCAGCAATAATCCAGATAGAAACATCTTAGTTGAGGTTCCATGAAGATCGTTAATGAATTGCAAAACCCGTTGAAAAAAAGCAATTTGTAATGGCCCATCTACATTTGCAAAAATTGATTGCAAAATATTTGGGAAAAACAATTGTATCAACGCCAACACAAATATCACCTCAAAGAACAATCTCAAGGCAGTTAAACCACTGAACCGGCTGCAAATAGGAAGAAATAGGAATATTACAATTGTCGGTACCCATAACGAAATAAGTATCCCTTTTAACTGAATGACATCTGCAAATTGAAGAGATCCCCCATCAAAGTAAGCTTTTGTTAGTGCAACCAGAAAAATTGCCAGGAGGATAGCCAGAATGAATGTCCAACTTGACAACATGCGTCCCTGTACGAAGATTGATCGATCAATCGGCAGGCTGCATACCAATGTGCGATCCTTACTCTCCCAGTCCCGAGCCCAGATTATCAGAGGCAAAATTGCGGTCAGAACCAATCCAAAGACGACTATTCCTGTTATGAAGGAGGCGTCGATAAACATTGCAACGGTGACAAATCCAAGAACCATGAAAGAAAAACTTGTCCAGTTTACCTGCCAGTCTTTTCTGATTATGTTGTACATTTTTTTATCTCAAATAAAACAATTAGTCGGAATAAGCCCCCGACTTAAGCGACGATATCCTTTCTCCTGAACAAAAACTCGCCGAGTTTCATAGTCCAGAAATTTACCAGGATCAACAGGAAAACTGAAATCACGAGCCCGGTTGAAGTTCCATGATGGTCAATAAAAAACATCACAGTTTTCTTCAAAAGTGCTATTGGAGCAGGAGTAACTTCCTGTCCTGCCGGATTCAATTTGCCGTCTGAAACCACCAACATTCCGATAATCGATCCCATCAATAAAAACGTAACGCTCAAGAATGAAATCATTGCTGCTCTGGCACTGAACCAAATGTAGATTGTGAAGAATGCCAGCATTGTCAGAGTAGGTGCCCACAGCGAAAGTAAGAGTACCTTCAGTTGCATGATTTCCGGCAAATGAGCGGACAACTCGGGCGAAAATAATACTTTCTGCAAAATGATGATACAGGTGCATGACAACACAATCAGGATGCATAACCAACTGGATAGAAAACTTCCACGAACAAACATATTTCGGTCAATTGGCAGGCTGCAAACCAACGTTTGCCCTTTATTTTTAAAATCAAGTGCCCACATAAGCACCAGACCGATGGCTGAACACATTATCCCCATAATAACAATACTTCGGGGATCTTGATCGGACATCAGGGACATAAAAAGAACCCATATTAGAATTCCAGATATAAGTCCTCCGTTTGCTCGCCAGTCTTTTCTGATTATGTTGAACATTTTCTATCTCGCTTTTGTAGCAATATCGTGAGCACCATGAAATACTTCCGTCTTTCTTTATCCTTAGTATGACCTAAGTCACTATGTCATTTCGACTAAACAAAAACTCAGAGAGCTTCATTGCCAGGAAATTCACAAAGACTATCAGTACAAATGAAATTAAGAGCCCGACCGAAGTAATATCATGCTGGAAAATAAAATTAAAGCCCCGATCAATCAGTCCGAGTGCTGCCGTGTCAGCACCTGGGGCACTGTGACCGGAGAATATTCTCGGTATGAACTTGAGTGATAGATTTCCAGCAAACAAGGCTGTCACAATGGTAACAGTTGCAACCCCTGAGTTAAAACGTGTGAAAATGACATAATAGAGGAAAACCGCAATGGTTTGAATCCATAGACAACTGAGAAATACTTTTAGCTGAAGTATTTCCTGTATCGAAGATGACAATTCCTCTGAAAAATATATCCTGAGCTGAACAGATAGAAACATCGACAGCAGTATCACCAACATGAAGGTCAAACCCGATATGAAGGTACCGCAAACGAATGTGTCCCGTTTAATCGGCAGGCTGCATAACAAGGTTCGTCCTTTGAATTTCTCTTCCATTCCCCAGATTGTCATAGGGATTATCGTTGCCCACATCAATCCAAAAATGAACACCTCCTGTAGCTCTGCCTCCGGAACCACCAGAGATAACAGAACAAAGCATATCATAAATACCATGGGGACATACCACTTCATCATCCAGTCTTTTCTTATAATGTTAAGCACCTGCCTTGCCCTCATGCATCAGAAACATTATATCTTCAAGCGTTGCGCTGGCAATTGTTTCCTCGCCTGTCAGATTTTGACCTGCTGCCTGCTTATCTGATGTTAAGATTTCGCAGCCAAACTCGTTTTTGCGGTGGCCCAGGTAAATGCCGCCTCGGAAATCCGAAAGTCGGCTCTCAGATGTCTTAACAATACCCCAATTTTCAATCAACTCCTGCTTGGTGGTGCTGATTGCGATCTCACCTTTGCGGATATAGGTGATGTAATCAGCGACCCTGTCCAGGTCAGATGTTATATGCGTTGAGAACAAAATCGATTTCTGTTCATTCTGGATAAGTTCCAGCAGAATCCCAAGCAGCTCACGCCTGAAAACCGGATCAATGCCCGATGTCGGCTCGTCCATGATGATCAGATCGGCGTTGTGGGAGAGGGCGATTACCAGCGCGAACTTCATCTTCATCCCCTGCGACAGCTTCTGGAATTTGCGTTTGAGCGGTAATTCAAACCTTTCCATTAACTCAAGGAACTTTGCCTCATCCCAGGCATCGTAGAATGGTGCGATGATTTTTCGGATTTTATCGAGTTTCAGAGTAGGAGGAAATGGGGGTTGATCGTAAACAAAACCGATTCGGGATTTTACATATGCTTCATGCTTCTGATGATCCCGGTCGAAAACGGTTATGTCCCCGCTGTCTTTCAGGAGCAGGTTCATAATCAGCTTGATAATCGTCGTTTTCCCGGCTCCATTAGGTCCGATTAAACCCATTATATACCCGTAGGGGAGCTTGAAGGACACGTCTTTTAAGCTGAAGTCCTTGAAGCTTTTGTTCAGTGACTGAATTTCTAAAATATTTTCCATTATTCTTCCTCGAAAAGGTCTGCTAACATAACCTGTAATTCTTTCTTTTTAATGCCTAACAGTTTAGCTTCGGCGATAACTTCGGTTAATTTATCCTCAATCATTTTCATCCTCTTCTCGTGTAAAAACTCTTCGTCAAGGGATGCTACATAGCTACCCTTGCCGGTAACAGCGTTCACATACCCCTCCTTCTCGAGCTCCTCATAAACCCGCCGGGTGGTGATTACACTTATTTTCAACTCCCTCGCCAACACCCGTATCGAAGGCAGTGCATCCCCGGACTTCAACTCACCGGAGAATATTTGCTTCTTAATCTGCCGAACGACCTGTTCGTAAATCGGGTACGACGAAGAATTGGAAATGAAAATCTTCATCTAAGTTACTCTAACCATCTGTTTCACCTCTGTTATTAGTGTGCTTATCGTATATATACACTCATGTTTTGTAAAAGTCAAGAGGTTTTGGGAGGTTTTTTATGTTTTATCGAAAATTCACATCAGTAGCGTAAGCGTCCCCGCTCGCGATTCATTGCATCCTATATGCATGGTCGGAAACCTGCAAAATCTCCGTTTACATTTGTAAAATTGATGTAGATTCTTTACAAAAAGCGGATTGTTAATTATATTATGTATTGATTATACAAACGTTATCTTACAGTTGAGTCCAGCAATGCTCAGGCGGCTTGATCGACAGAAAATTTATAAGGATAAAAATGATAAAACTATATTCAATCATTATTCTTTTAATCACATCTGCACTCACATTATCAATCTCGGTGGTCTTATTTAAGAAAGTGCCGAGGAAAAGCTTAGTTGCATTTGCGATGGTATTTAACTTGATAGCCTATGCATTATACATAATCGTATACAACTATCTGATCACTATATGAAGATTTAATTTAGTTAAGTAGCACGTGACCCTTGTGGTCCGGGAATCTGTGAAAATTGCGAACATTAACATTATAATAATTGGTGAATTGTTGAGTTGAGGAATTCTATTCGCACATCGGGACTTATATATGACAATAACCTTTAAAACCCTGGGACCACTAAATCTCTATTCAGCAAATTCAAAAGCTCCCATATCGGGAGCGTCACCCTTGAACTCATCTGGAGCGATGTTGATTACCGTGTCTCCATCAACTACAAAAAGTTCAGTTCCAGCATCAATGCACGGTGAATCCGGGCGCAGACCAAATTCACCAGAATTAATGTTGATGAAATTGGGACGTAAATCAATGTTTCCATCAAGCCATTGAATTAGATTAATATCACTAACTTCAATCGAATCTTGCCCATTCTCGATATCCGAATACAAAACAGTAATCGGGCTTAAATTACCTTCGATTTCTCTGCCGAAGTTTCCCCAAATTATACTGTTTGCAATTGTCAGTGTGCCGGAAGAATAGACTCCGCCAATTTCTTCGGCAATATTATTGCACAAAGTTATGTTTTTTAACAATATATCGTATGATGCACTATATATTCCTCCACCTGTCGAGGCATTGTTCCTGTAAATTAGTGTTGAAGAAAACTTGTCATTTCCATAAACGGAGTATACTCCACCTCCCTGTGAATCTGAAATATTTCCACTGATTACTGAATTTGTCATTTCAAAATTATTTACTAAACTCGAATATCCCCCTCCGCCTTGAAATGCTCGGTTAGCTGTAATGGAAACGTTGTTTAGCAAGATTGACTCTACACTGCTCAGATATAGCCCTCCTCCCTGAGAGTTAGTCACCTCATTGTTCGAGATAAAGGTATTATTAATAATTATGTTCTTTGATAATGTACACTGGATTCCTCCGCCACTGGTAGCGACATTATTCCCGTTCACGCGTGCATTAACTAAAGTAAATGACGATTGACGGGCTGAAATCCCCCCACCAACATCAGCAACATTATTTTCAACAACAACAGAATTGATAATTGGGTTAGAATCGGACGTCATATATATCCCTCCGCCGGTGTGTTCAGCTGTATTGTCAATAATATTGAGATGTTCCAGGGTTGGGCTTGAGTTACGGATGTAGATTCCTCCACCGTAATCAGTGTTCCCATTTTTAAGAGTAAACCCTGTTAATGCGCAATCTCTACTCTCATTACTCTTGAAGCAGACAACACTTCGCCCATTTTGAACACCATCAATTACCGTAGAATTAATGAGTTCTTCGTTATTATCGAGAAGAAACTGGCTGCCCAATACGATATCCTTACCGGAGAAATCAATATTCTCGTAGTATTTGCCTGGTCTCACCATTATGGTATCACCTGCAAATGAAGAGTCAATTGCTGTCTGGATGAGGAAGTGATGATCAGGAACTACGATATAATGAGACGGAATAATAACTTGATCAACGACCCGGGTGGTTATTTCGGTCTGGCATCCCACGAAAATCACAAAAACATAAAGTATAAAATACTTAAAAGTGCTTCCCATAGTGTTTATCCGCTAGGGTTAGATAACTTAACATCGATGTTCAACGAACAAGCTAATTAATTAACCTGTATTTAGCAATACTACTGTTCATAATTTGTTTGCCATTTTTCATAGGAATGAGGCGATCCATTGGAGCCCGGAAGAGGTGTTTATAGTTACAATTTTGCCTCATAGGGTATTGTAACGAGTCGAGCCTGGTGTCCCTACCAGACACATTATTCGTAACTGATCCCATAGAGAAACATCTTAATCCACTCGGTGAATCTCAGGATTAAATGGGTCCAGGCTACGACTAGCAAATGTGCAGAGAAATATTTAGTCCTCAATATCCATCCCCCTCAAATTAGTGTTTTACACCTCACGTAATACTTGACAAAACACCACAACTTGGGTATTATGTTAATACCCATCTGCCTTTCACCTGTTTTTCGCTCCCATCCGAGCAGTTGGTACCACTGCGTACTGCTTTCCATGATTCACATTTCTAATACAAGCATTTTAGAGGTCCACATGCGTTTCAAATTTAGCTGTTTATTGGCAATTCTTGCCGTTTTTTTACTATACTCAGCCACTTATGGTCAAGTGTCTATCGACCGGATCGGTTTTGCAACTGCGCTCCAGCAGGAGGATGTGTTTGAGACGGAGATTAATCTTCACAATGCAGGTGATGAAGCTGTCCCCTACAACGTCAGGATCAGGAAGGTGAATCGTGAGGAAGAACGCAGGGGACCCCAGCGTGATGAGCAGGGCGAGACGCTATCTGAGCATGAACTCGAATATACCTATACTGCAGGATTGGCATGGGATGCTGAAGAGGAAATCATGTATGCCTCACACGTTGCGGACGCGCGGATTGTCGGCTACCGGTGGAATGGTGAGGAAATTGTTGAGGTGACCGTTGATTTTGTCGCCGAGAATATTATTGCTAACATGCTCGTTGCTCTGGCTTATCACGAGGGTGTGTTGTATACCTTCTACTGGAGTCAATTCGCCATCTACCGCTATGACATTGAAGGCAACCAGCTGGAATCCATCCAAACCCAGTGGGACGACGAGTTGACTCACGGGTTAGGCCTCGCCATTGACCCTGAAAATGCACACCTGTATATGACTGCCTTTCACAATGCCGGTGCCCATTGCGACATGAAAATCTACGACATCAATGATGACTTCACCGAGATCGGTTACATCGACGGAATTGAGAACATGGGCGAGGTCAGGGATGCTGATGTGCGCAACAGGATCAACTGGGTTCCTGACCATGAGGACGGACACCTCTGGGTATATGAAAGAAACCAGGCGGAAGTTCAGGATGGGGCAGTTGGTCCGGACACCCCACCCTATCACGCATGGCAGTTGGACATCATCCCAGGTGAAGAGGGCATTTGGGAATATGAAGTTATAGACCATTTTGAGGTCGAGTCCGATGCCTGGTCCAATGGAATAAGTCACGATGGTGAAAATCTCTGGGTCGGAAACCGCAATAGCAACTTAGTTCGAGTTATTGACGATGGGTTATCCGAAGCGAAATGGATAACAATTGAACCGAGATCGGGTGAGATTCCCGCAGATGAAGAAGTATCCTTAGAGGTATTCATTGAACCGATTGAGCTCGAAGACGGGGTTTACGAGCAGATAGTCCGCATCGGTTTTGATGATCCCGATCAGACTGTTGTTGAGATGGCAGTGGTTATGTCTCTCGGCACGCCGACAGCGAGCGTTTCCGGGACAGTAACCGATGCAGCTACCGGCGAGCCAATTGAAGGCGTCAGGGGTGATCTGGATTATTACCTCATCTCCCGCTGGACAGACGAAGAAGGGGGATACAGCATTGAAAATCTGCCTTTGGGTGAGTTCGTAATGACATTTACCCATCCCGATTACTTGCCCGGCATAGTGGAACTGGTTATTGAAGAGGGTGATGAAATCATTGTGGATGCCGAAATGCTTCATGGTGAGTTTAATCCGGAACGCGAGGCAATAAGGCAGTCACTTGCTCCGGACGCTAACATGCATGTTATATTCAGCGTCAGTAATGATGGCAATGCACCCGTTGAATACACCTCCGAACGCAGGCTGATTGGTGAGGCAAATGCAGACCCCTGGGAGATCCGTGCTGGAGTCCCGGCTGGTGAGATAACTGAGGATACTCGTATACAGGGTGCGGTATTTATTGAGGATAATTTCTACGTGTCGGGTTCCAATGACCGCGAACCTGTCATGTATGTTTTGAATAGGGATCAGGAACTTGTGAACCAGTTTGCGCAGCTTGGTGAAGGTCGCTATGGCTACAAAGATCTCGCTACTGATGGTGAGATGATCTGGGGTTCCGGTGAGCGCAATATCTTTGGATTCAACATTGATGGTGAAGAAGTCGTGTCATTCGATAGTGGAATTTCACCCTGTAACAACCTTGCATGGGATCCTGATCGAGAGATCCTGTGGGCATCTGGAACGACAACTGAAATCGCAGGATTTGATCGGGATGGAAATCTGGTTGCAGAAATCGACCGTCACGATTATCGGATGTATGGATTGGCTTACTGGCCGGATGATCCGGATGGTTATCAGCTCTACATTTACCATAAGATTGTTGATGTTGGTGATTTGATGGTTGCCAAAATCGACATCGAGAACAACCAGGCAATGGATGTTGCGAATCTGCAACATGAAATCGCCGGTGTCGCACAGGGTTGTTTCATTACCAACCAGTATGATATTTATAGCTGGGTGTTTATGGGAGTTGCCAATAACGGTGCTGAAGACAGAATTGATATCTGGCAGCTGGATGTGCGAAAAGACTGGTTCCTCCTTGATCCTGCCGAGGGCGTAATAGAAGCCAACGAGAATCAGGAATTCGATTTACATCTAGACGCATCCGGACTGCCGGCTGCAGATTTCGAGGGTGAAATCGTCTTTACCCACAACGGTTTCGGAAGTCAGACCATAATACCGGTAATCTTGAATGTAGAAGCAGGACGTATGCCTGCCGAACGTACTCTACAACTTGCATTCGGGTGGAATATGGTTTCGGTTAATCTACAGCCTGATGAAGAGGATGTTACGGTTCTGACCAGGCCATTGGTAGAAGCGGATGTTCTGGAGATGATGAAGGACGGAGAAGGACATTTCTATAACCCGCAATTCAATTTCAATAATATTCCGGGATGGTCTGTTGAGCAGGGTTACCTGATGAAGCTGACAGAAAACGCAGAGTTAACACTGGAGGGGGAATCAGTTCTCGGTGATGATCCAATTCAGTTAAGAGATGGCTGGCAAATGGTCAGTTATTATCCGCGCCGCCCTATTGATGCAGTGATTGCAATGTCAGGAATCGTAGATGTGCTGGAGTTGGCTAAAGATGCTGCTGGACATTTTTACAACCCGCAATTTGGCTTCAGTAACATTGGTGACATGCGCCAGGGACAGGGCTATCTGATAAAAGTTTCTGAAGATGTGGAGTTAGTCTATAACCTTGAAGATGAAAGAAATGCCAATTCACCGATTGAACGATTGGGTGATTCCCAATTAGGAGTTGTTGTACCAACAGGTGAGAACATGAGTTTATTGGTTAAAAGTGATGAATACTTTAACGGTGATATTGGTATTTATGCTGATGGTATTTTGGTCGGCAGCAGTTGCTTTGAGGGAGGAACTTGCGGGATAGCGATCTGGGGCGACGATCCAACAACAGAGAAAACTGATGGCGCGCTGTCAGGTCAGCCACTCGAACTTATTATGATTGATGATTCTGGTGAGCAGGAAGTGAGGTATTCCGTACTTCAAGGTGAATCAACCTATGAGATAAATGGATTCTGGGCAATACAGCTCGAGAATTCGCAATTGCCAGCTCAGTTTGGGATAAGTGAGGTTTATCCGAACCCGTTCAACGCGATGTTGAATCTGCGAATTGACATTCCACAAGCCTCGAGTATCACAATTGCAGTTTATGACATCAGTGGTCGGATAGTGGAGCAGTTGGTGAGTGGAAAATGGGATACTGGTCACCATAAACTCGTTTGGGATGCGAGTGGCGTTTCAGCAGGGGTTTATCTGATCAGGATGAATGCACCCGGTTTCAGTGCGGTCAGGAAGGCTTTATTGGTGAAATAAATTTTGTTTAATAATATCTGTACGAGAAAGAGGTATAAGCAGGATAGGCATTCCTGCCTGTCCCTCAATCGCAACGTGAACCAGCGTAAGTACTCGTGATTTAAGAATCCGCTTGTCTGCGGATGGTCGGGCAGGAAATCCCAACCTAATGTTTCGCGGTATTGATGAGTAAAGGTATTGCGGAAACGAAAAAGGGATTGGAGTTCAGCAAACTAATTGCTGAACTCCAATCCCTTATCTCATCACCCATCCGGCTAAATTCAAATCCGGTGGATGTAAACCAAATACCTATTTCACATACGGACAGGCAACGCTACGGTTCTGACCCATATCTACAAGCTTTGGTGTATATGTCGCACATTCTGCTTTTGCAATCGGGCAGCGCGTTCTGAAGGGGCATCCCGATGGTTTAGCCATGGGGCTGGGTATATCACCTTTGAGGATGGTACGCTGGCGGTTCTTTGCACCTTTGGGATCGGGCAATGGAACTGCTGAAAGCAATGCTTTGGAATAGGGATGTTTTGGGTCGTTGTAGATGACTTCGGATGGTCCGATCTCGACGAGATTGCCAAGATACATCACAGCTATTCTTCCAGAAATGTGCTCAACTACCGATAAATCATGCGCAATAAACAGGAAGCTCAAATTGAACTCGGCTTCAAGGTCCTCAAGCAGATTTATTACCTGAGCTTGAATAGAGACATCGAGTGCGGATACTGGCTCATCAGCGACGATTACCTTTGGGTTGGTCGCAAGTGCTCGTGCAATTCCGATACGTTGCCTCTGGCCTCCAGAGAATTCGTGAGGATAACGCTGAGATTGCTCCGGGTTAAGCCCGACTTTGTCAAGTAACCATCCAACGCGCTCTGTTCTCTCTGCACTTGTCATATTCGTATGGATCAGTAAAGGTTCCTCAACGATTTTCATCACTGTCAAGCGTGGGTTGAGAGAAGCAAATGGATCCTGGAAAATCATCTGCACATTGGAACGGTAAGGACGCATTGCCTTTTTGGACAATTTCATAACACTGACAGGACCCTCGTCAAGGTTATAAATAACCTCTCCCCCAAGCACAACGTCAGGAGCTATTGATTTGAGGATATTTATAATTGCCCTGCCAACTGTTGTTTTACCACAACCCGATTCCCCGACCATACCAAGTGTTTCACCCGGCAATAAATCGAAAGTCACATGCTCGACTGCTCGAACTTCTGCAACCTTACCTAAAAACAATCCGCCAAAAATCGGGAATTTAACCGACAGATCTTTAACTTCTATTATGGGCTTTTGATTCGAAGCCATTTATTTTACCTCAAGCATAATCAGGAAAAAAGGTGACACCGAACCATCCGTCCGGGTTTAACTTCGCGTAATTCAGGCTCACTCTGGCTACATACCGGCATTACCTGATCACAGCGATTGGAAAACTTGCAGCCGGGAGGCAGGTTAATGATGCTGGGAACTGTTCCCGGTATGTTGTACAATCTTTTCTTCGTCTGGAGATCAGGTCGTGGCAATGAATGCAGAAGGCCTATCGTGTAAGGATGAAGGGGTTCTTCAAACAGTGGTTCAATATCCGCCATTTCCTGAATCTTACCACCGTACATGACCATAACACGATGGCAGGTCTCAGCAACCACCGCAAACACTACCCTTTCCGGTGAGTTTGGTGCGGCGGGGTCGGGGGTGGCGGTGTAGTAGGCATAATTTCCGACGGGGTCGACGCGGTATATTAATTTGTGATTGGCGGTTATTGACACGAGGTCAGCAGCGA
>JABGPL010000084.1 GCA_018644935.1 Calditrichota bacterium
GGATATGGCTTCGGGGTTGTATTTTATAAAGTTAGAAGGGGACGGGGAATCGATTTCGCAAAAAGTGATGTTAGTCAAATAGGGATGAATGTACAATGCGCTATATACTATTTTTACTGATCGGCCTTGTCTTTATGCAAAATTCAGTTTTTGGTCAGAATTGGGCTCTCGAATTCGATGGTTTTGACGACTATGTGACTATTAACAACAATGCAATGGACGGGCTTTCTAACTGTACCGTCGAATATTGGATCTTTATCATTCGTGAACGCCAGGCTGCAGTACCGATTTCCTGCGCTGGAGAGGCATGTTTGAATGAATTCCTCCATTTTTTTCAGTTCCGGGATAATGATTTCGGTTTTAGAGTATATATCAAAGATGAAGATCCAGAAGAAGTCCTCCCCTTCCCGGTTGCTGAGTGGTTTCATTTCGCCTTTACACGTGAAGCAGGAGGAGGCTGGATAGCGTATGTTAATGGAGAGGAATTTGATAATGGAAATTTACCCGGTGGGGCACTCAGCATAGCTAATCAGGGATTAATACTCGGACAGGAACAGGATGAAATTGGGGGCGGATTTGACCTTAATCAAGCACTACATGGGATGTTAGATGAACTGCGTATCTGGAATTTGGTTCGCAGCGAAGACGAGATTCGGTTCCATATGAACCGGGTAGTCAATCCTAATACTGATGGTTTGGTTGCCTATTACCGTTTCGACGAGGGTGAAGGTCAGGTTCTAATTGATCTAACAGAAAATGGATATGATGGCCGACTCGGTGTGGATAACCGTGATGACGATGCAGATCCCAACTGGATCGAATCTGAAGCGTTGGTATTCGGCTTAGGCACTCTTTCCGGGTCTGTAACGGATGCTGCCTCAGATCAACCTCTGGAAGGTGCATCCATTATCACATCGGATGGTCTGAATACACAAACTGATGCTGACGGTTTATGGCTGATTGATCAGGCCTATGCACTTGAATTTGACATCTCTGCTGCAATGCTCGGTTATAACGACTCAACTTTTATTGATTTGTTATTGGAAGAAGATGAAGATCTTGAAATTGATTTCCGACTGCTGCATCCTGAGTTAATCGTTTCTGTGGACGAGATTGAGGCAGAACTTAATCCGGGTCAGTCTGCTGAACGGCAATTCAGCATTCGAAACGACGGAAACGGTCCGATGCAATGGTGGGTGGAAAGTCGGCTTATCGGTGAATCCGGGGTTGACCCGTGGGTTGTCCGGGATGTTATTCCAGCAGGGCAGATTCTTGAGAACAACAGATTGCAAGGGGTGGTATTTGTCGAGGATTTATTTTATGTGACCGGTGGAGATTTGAATCCTAATCTGGTTTATACCCTTGACAGAGAAGGAGGTCAAGTCGGGAGTTTTGAACAATTTGGTCATTCCCGAATCGGTATGCGAGATTTGGCATATGACGGGGAATTGATATGGGGAGTTGAAGCACATGAGGTTTTCGGATTTACAGTTGAAGGAGAACTTGTCGCTGACATAAGATGTCCGGTCAATCCGAGCCGGGGCATCGCTTTCGATTCTGACAGGGGCATTCTATGGGTTTGTGGCACAACAACTAATATCTATGGCCTGGATCGGGAAGGCAACGTGTTGGAGGAGATTAATCGGAATGGACTGCGTATTTACGGTTTGTCATATTGGCCTGAAGACCCGGATGGTTTTGGATTATATGTCTTCCACAGACCTGAAGCAGACCTGCAGATCATAACAAAAATCAATCCCGATACAGGTGACATGATATTTGTTACGGAGTTAGAATTTGAACCCGGTGGGGAACCGGGCGGGATGTTTTTCGCCAACGAATATGATCCGTTTGGAGGCTGGGTCCAAATGAATATCGCGTATTCGGACCGGGGAGACCAGATCGTTGTCCGGCAGCTCAAACCTAATAATGATTGGATGATAATTGATCCGTTAGAAGGATTGATTAACCCTGAGGATGAGCAGGATATAGTTCTGATACTTGATGCGGAAATCCTGGAACCGATTGTTTATGAGGGTGAATTAATCTTCAATCATGTTGTTGCTTTAGAAGAAACGCGCATACCTGTTACTTTGACAATAGAAGGTAACAATAACCAACCTCGTGACCTTAGAGTGAGTATGACTGAGGGATGGAATATGATTTCCATTAGTGTCATTCCTCCTGAGGATTTGTGGCAAGGTGAAGAAGGTCCCGACGTTCTATTTATGACAGAACGTCTCCGCATAGACGAGGACAATCACCACATTATTCTGATGAAAAATGGGATCGGTCGGTTCTATGCTCCAGCCTGGGACAACTTCAATAATATTCCCTACTGGGATCTTACACATGGTTACCTCATTAAGGTTGACGAAGATGTGGATGTTGATTGGTCGGGTATGCAAATTCCTGCGGATGGAGACATCCCGCTTACAGAAGGATGGAATATGATTTCATATTACCCTACCTACGAACTCGATGCAAGCGCTCCCGATTTCTATGTCCTGTCACCGATAATAGATCGTGTAATCCTTGCGAAAAACAATGGTGGCAGATTCTTATCTACAGATTTTCGTTTTTCAAATATGCCTCCGTGGCACGAGACACAGGGGTATCAGGTCAAGGTAGATGGAGATTTGGTTTTGAATTATCCCGAAGAAATGGTAGAGAATGTCATCGCGAGGAGCAAAGCGATTGAGCAATCTCAGAGATTGCATCACTTCGTTTGCAATGACATTACGAATCAAAATATGAGTGTGTTGGTTACAAAGATTAGCGGAACAAATCTTCAAATTGGAGATGAGATTGGTGCTTTCAATTCAGACGGGAAACTTGTTGGAGTAAATTTAGTTGATTCCCGGGGGAGATGCGGAATTGCCATTTGGGGAGAAGATGAAACGACTGAAGAAGTAGATGGTTTGCGAGAGGGTGATACTTTTTCACTGTCCTTTTGGGATTCAGATCAAGGAATCGAATCGGAGCTGACGTTAGAATCAATAGAATCGGGACAAGACTTGAAATATTTAAAAGACTCGTTCATAGTTCTGAGCGTGTCAGTTGATAGAACAATTCCGATTGAATTCTACATGTCACCCGCCTACCCCAATCCCTTCAACTCGACAACCACAATCGAATACGCCCTGCCATACGCCTCAGAGGTCACCATGAACCTCTACAACATGTCCGGGCAGAGGGTTGAGACGTTGGTTAATGGGAGGTTGCAGGCTGGAGTTCACCGGACGATGCTGGATGCGGGGGGATTGGCTTCGGGGTTGTATTTTGTTAAATTGGAAGGTTCGGGGCAGTCAATTACTCAGAAAATAATGTTGCTCAAATAGAGATTCGTATGACTTCAAGATACCTTCTGACTTTCTTTCTTCTTCTGACGTTTTTGACGGATTCTGCAACTGCTCAAAACCTGCTGAACAATCCGGAAAGCGTGGTTTATGATGTTTCAGAAAATCGATATCTGGTTTCGAACTTCGGGTCGGGTGACATAGTGCAAATTGCTGAGGATGGTACGCAGGAGTATTTCGTTGAGGATGGGCAATGCCACCTCGGGTTGCACATTGTTGGTGATATACTCTACTCTGCCTGTAAGGAGTTTGGCGTGAAAGGATTTGACCTGCAAAGTGGTGAACTAGTTTATTTCTTTGAAATTGGGGGTGCACGGTTTCTGAATGATATCACTGCGGATAATTCGGGAAACCTCTATGTTTCCGATTCTCAGAGCGCGAAAATCTATCGGATAAATCCGGAATCGGGGAGCTACACGACTTTTGTCGACGGGGATGTTCAGAATCCAAACGGTCTCTGTTTCGATGCTCCTAACAACAGGGTACTCCTCTGCTCTACGCGGGACAATTCACCAATTCAGGCTATCAGCCTTGAAGATTCTTCAGTCTCAACAGTTGTCAATACCACCCTTGACATTTTAGATGGATTTACAGAGGACAGTGATGGCTATTACTACATTTCGAGCTGGGGGGACAACTACGTTTATCGGTTTGAAAATGATTTCAGCAGCTTTGAGAGACATTCACGCCATGCTGCTGACCCTGCGGATATATTTTTCGATAAGCACAATCAAGTATTAGCTGTTCCGATTTTTTATGGGAATACTATTGAATTTGTTGATCTACCTCAGTTTGTCGATAATTACAATGAGGAGTACGGACAGAATCAGTTTATATTGCATTCAGCATACCCAAATCCTTTTAACTCAAAGGCAACCCTGTCGTTTTCAACGCCTGTTTCTTCAATGTTGAGTCTGAAAATTTACAACATGAATGGGCAGTTGGTTGAAACGCTGGTAGATCACGTGATAAATGCAGGAGAACATAATGTTTTTTGGGACGCAAAAGGTTTGAGTACTGGTGTGTATTTGTCCGAAATCAAAACATGTGCTGGAGTTACCAACTCAAAATTGGTGTTAATCCGTTAGAAACTGAGAGTGCAAACATGAAAACAAAAACTGCATTGACTGTCCTTCTTGTGCTGCTTACAATTCTGAACGCACATGCTTACCGGATTGAAGAAATCACCACCGATCCAGCAGCAGCAGTCTCGGGCGATGATGTTACAATAGTGATTTCAGGGATGTTTCCCGATACTGGAAGTGACATTACAAGTGTGCAAATTGATATTGTTGGAGATACGCTGAATGCCGATCTAATTGGATTTTATCAGGGAGGAGGGGGGCAAATGGAAACTCCCTTCACAGAAACAATTCACTGGGGTGAATTAGAAACCGGTCAGTACTATATCCATGTTCGCTTGTATATGGATTGGAACGATGAAATTCGGCTGATGGATGACACTACCGCGGTAATCAGTATTGAGGAAAGCATTGATCGATATCCAAATCTCGTCATTTCTAATGGTAATGTAGATCCTGAAATTCAGTATTTTCCTGTTCGTGAACTTAATTTTAACTACGAGATTAGTAATATAAGCGATTTTAATACAGCCGGGCAATCTCGTTCTTATTTCTATTTCTCTGATGTCGATGTATTAGAAGAAGATAATCGATTCTACAGAACAACGCGGAACCAACTGGATTCAATTCCTGCTAATGAGAGCTTGGTCATAAACGGTGAAAATCTTCCACTAAGACGAATAAACCTTCCTGGCGAATACTTCGTTATTGTCGATGCCGATGGTGATGAGGATGTAGTTGAATCTGATGAAAATGATAACCGGATGGCTATTTCATTCACCATCGTTGACACAATTGACCACCACACAACTCCAATAGACAGTTTTGAAACTCCCGGTCCGGCAAAATACCTGAAAATTGTCGATAATGTTGCATATATCATCTGTAGGGACACAACAGGATTGGCTTTATTTGATGTCACTGATATAGAGAATCCTATGGAGTTATCATTTACCGGATTTGGGCAATATCCATTAGGGGTAGTTATAATTGATGAAATGGCTTACATACAGGATTCCAGATATGGCATTTTTCTGCTTCAGGTGACTAATCCCCGGCGACCGGAAATACTTAGCTATATTGATATTGGTGGAATCGGAAGTTTTGCTGTTGAGGGCAGTTATCTCTATGTTGTAGGTAATGATCTTGGATTAGTGGTTTTTGATATATCGAATCGGGAATCGCCAGAATTAGTTGGCAGTTCAAACGATGAAATTAGTTATTACTGCATAAATATCAGAAACGATTTAGCCATTACCTGGGGAAGACGTAATCGGAGTATGTATAACATTCAACAACCAGAAAATCCTGAAATAGTTTCCTCCACCAGGATCGAATATGATGTGAAATTTGCTAATTTTCAGGATGATATTGCTTTTTTAGCGGTTGGTGAATCAATCAGAACTCTTAATTTTGCTGATCCTTTCCAGCCTGTGGAATTGAGCAGATACATTGCTGATGCTGGGATAGGTAGTATCTCCATTGATGGGAATTTTGCATATATTGCAAATCACGATGAAGGTCTGATGATCCTGAATGTGGATAATCCTTGGGAAATAACAAGAATTGGCGAGTATTACTCCAAAAGCCCAGTTTTGTGCGCAGATTTCAGGGATGAGTATGTTTTTATAGCGAACAGCTTTGACAGAGTCACCATCGTAAGTAACAATCTTCATGGATTGCATGTTCCTAAAGAATCCTCAGAAAGTGAGACGACAGAATTTGAGTTGCAAACATGTTACCCAAACCCATTCAATTCATCAATAAATATTGCTTTCTCCATCCCGCTCAGTTCTGAGGTTTCCATCCAAATTTACAATACCAATGGACAATTGGTTGAAACAGTGTTGGAAAAACCGATGCCAGCGGGGAAGCAAAGTGTGGTTTGGAATGCGGGTGGAGCTCCTGCAGGGATTTATTTTTTAAAGATGATTGCTGATGATAATCAGTTTAGTGATAAAGTCAGGAAGGTTGTTCTCATAAGATAACAGTCAAGCTCTCCCCTACCGTCAATTGGATGACAAGAAGGTAAAGAAAAATTTCGTAATGCTAACAGGTAGAATTTAAATACCTTGACAAAAATAAAAATATTCACACTCATCATCTCGTTCTTGTTAATCAACTACAACGAGGTGTATTCTCAGCCAAAAGGCAGAGTCGACGGTCAAATCAGCGATTATCGCACTAATGGTCCAATTTCAAATGTCAATGTGACTGTCAACCGGACAGATCTGGGGGCTGCGACTGATTTGGATGGCAAGTTCACAATAACAGGAATTTTACCAGGAACTTACACCCTGACCCTCTCGAGTCTTGGATATGAGACTCAACTTGTTTCTGAGGTGATTATTAGCTCCGCCCGACCGGCATTGGTGAAAGCCTCAATGATTCCAACTGCAATTCAGAGCGAAGAAGTGGTTGTTCGCCCCGGATTATTTGTGCGGGAGTTAAAGGCTTCTGTGAGTAGAATATCTCGATCAAACGAAGAGATCAGGCGTTACCCCGGTGGATTCGAGGACGTCGTCCGAACTGTTGCATCGCTTCCGGGAGTGGCTGTCGTAAATGACGGTGGTAGAAATGATCTACTGGTTCGCGGAGGCGGTCCTTCTGAAAACTTATATATAATAGATAATATGGAAGTGCCGAACATAAACCACTTCGGAAATCAGGGTGGTTCGAATGGCTCTCTCAGTTTTATCAATCTCGATTTTATCGATCAGGTCGAATTCACCACCGGCGGGTTTGGTGCTGAATACGGAGATAAAATGTCTTCGGTTCTGGCTCTTAAAATGCGGCCGGGCAGGTCCGACAAATTGGGCGGAAGATTAACCCTATCTGCCACACAATTTGCCATGGATGCTGAAGGTCCGATGACGGAAAAAGGAAGCTTCATCTTTTCCGCACGGCAGAGTTACCTCGATCTGATCTTTAAAGCTGCAGGTTTACCATTCATTCCGACTTATACTGACTTCAACCTCTTTTCAGAATATGAGATATCCCCGAAACGAAAAATATCCTTCATCGGACTCGCAGCCATAGATAAGATTGAACGGGATCAGAGCACTCTGGAAAACCGGGTGACTAACGCCGGAATCATGGACAATACGCAAAATCAATACGTTTTCGGGACTAACTTCAGACAACTAATCAAAAAAGGTCATGTAGACTTCACGCTGAATTTAAACCGAAACGAATATTTTTTCAGCCAGGTTGACGAGAACGAAATTGAATATTTCGGGAGTGACGCGACCGAAATGGAGATTCGCTCCAAACTCGCATCCGCTTATGTAATTAATGACAAAACAAGAATTTCCGGTGGCATTTCTTTTACCAGCGGTCAGGTAGACAACTCGACTGCGTTCGCGGATACGATTTACAACAACAGTGGTCGAAAAATTGCCGTTGCTGACCTGGGTTTGCCGCAACAGGTTGAGCAGACCAAAACCGCTGAGAAGTACTCAGCATTTGCAAGCCTGGAACGTATGGTGCTGGACAGGTTGGAAGTGACCCTTGGTTTGCGGATGGATTATTTCAACTTCATCAACGAACCGCTTTACCCAGCATTGCGAACGTCTCTCAACTACAAAATATCGCGGCAGTTCAGAGCAAAAATGTCATTTGGAACCTACTATCAATCTCCATCCTACGTCTGGGTTGCCAATCCATTTAACAAAGACCTGAAAGCGTTGAAGAACAACATGGCGGTCATCGGTGGTTATTACCTGCCGCTGCCGTCGATTCAGCTCAGCGCGGAGCTTTACCTGAAAAACTACAGCGACCTCCCCGCCGGCGCAACACCGGAAACGAACCATTTGATACTGTCAAATACTGGAATAGGATATGGGGGCAGGGAGGATAACTTCGTTTCCTTCGGCTATTTACCGCTTGAATCAACCGGAAAAGGCATTGCATATGGTGCGGAATTCCAGATGCAGAAGAAATTCGCTGAGGACTGTTGCTACGGTCAGGCGGGATTAAGCTTCAGCCGATCCGAGTTTGAAGCTCCCAATGGTGAGATTTATCCGGGACCGTTTGATCAGACAGTAATCATCAATCTTTCGTGGGGGTTCAAACCCAATTCAAAATGGGAATACAGCGCAAAATTCCGATATTGGACTGGAGCGCCCTATACCCCGGTCTACATACCGGATGAGAACAATGGCGAGCTCGAGAACATTCCCGAGGAATACTTGTCCGAGCGGCTGAATCCCGGTCATCATCTGGATATCCGCATTGACCGCAGGTTCGACTTTGGCGGTTGGGCGATGATAGCCTACGTTGATATTCAGAACATCTACAACAACCTAATACAGATCAGACCGCGTTACGATTTCTGGGAAAAAGAAATCACTGACCGGGCTGGGTTGGGGATTCTTCCCAGTATTGGTTTAAGGGTGTTTTTCTGAATAAAGGGATTTTTTCATTCGGCATGATAGGGACAGTTTTTTCAGCATATCTTTGTGTGTTGCAGGTGGAATTCCACCGGGTGTGTATCTGGTCAGGTTGAATGTGAGTGCATGAAAGGTAGTTCTTGTGAGATGATTATTTCTTACAATCTGATTGTTTGTATCTTATTGTATCAACTGAGATAACTGATATACGAGCTGCCCATATCCTTTGTCTACGTAAATCCCAATTTGAGCGATTAGTGAGTATGCACATCCAATCTGCGTTAGAGCATATCCGGCAATGGTGAACTGAGCAGCGCTGAAAATCCCAATCCCGAACTGTGAAATATTTATAACTCCCAACCCGAATTGTCCGATCGCAATAATCCCAACAGCGGGTACCGGGACACGATTAGGACGATACTTAAAGGCAATGTGAATCAGCGGCAATCCCAATATGGTCTGTTCTGATTTATATTCATAACCCCAGCCGTCCCATTTTTCCTTAGCCGGATAAGGTGCCCCACATCCGGGGCAGGAAACAGCTGATTTACTAACACGATGCCCACACTCACGACACTCAAGAAATTCCACTTTTTTCTCCATTTATCTTAAATGAACTGACATGAAGGAAAATATAGAATTATCCGAAAGAAGTCAATGATAATGTATCACACTAATTACACATCCCTCCAAGCTGCTTGTAGCCGCGACCTTCATGGTTGTGGAACAATAATTGTCCAGTAACAATAGTTTCAACCTCTGAATAGTTCAGAACTTAGCTTCTAATCATTCTCTCAGTCCCCAAAGAAGTATCCATAGGAATCCCTGCATCCTTCGGTGTCGAAACAGCCACCAAACCATCACTCGGTACTTCGAGAGCCTCAAACCTCTCCCGATAAAAATCATAAATACTCATCCGCCTTCCGGGAATATGGAAGAATCCACCGATACGTTTTGTTGTGATATTGACAAGGGACTTTGCAGCGTCTGAAACGTGCACCGGACTTTTATAAATATTATCGGAACGTTCAAGCCTCTGGCCAGACTCAACTATCTTCCAAGCTTTTTCAATTCGTTTATCCCTGTGGCTTTCGGTGTTACCATATAGATAACTCACCCTGATAATCGCCCAGATATTTAACAGGTGTTCAATAAAATCCTCAAACAAACTCACATTTATCCCATACGTCGACTTTGCATCGGTTCTATCAGACTCAACATATGATCCCTTCTCCCCGGAAAACACAGCATCAGTAGACACAAAAACTAATTTGACATCCCCCATACTTTCCAGATCTGTCACAAACCGCTCAACCGCCTCAACATATTCCCAATCTTCCTCCCCCCTACCCCTCGCCACAACCGCAGCGAAAATGATGGTTGAAATCTTGTGATCTGTTATTGGCTTCCAAATATCATCAGTGAAAAAGTCATACTTGACACCTCTTGGAAATGGAGTATTATGGTACGTAGAGAACACATTCCCAAACGGTTTCATCTGCCGCGCTAACTCAGCCCCGAGATAGCCGGAGCCGCCGATGATCAAGTAGTTTTCCATATGGTTTGTTTTCCTTAAATGCTGTAATGTATTAGGTAAAAACACATAATTGTTCAGGTTGAGTCCAGGTAGGGGCAAATCGCAAATGCCTTTCTTCCCTCTTGCCATACGGATAGCATTGTTATTCGATAGAGAGAGAATAAGATATAGGTATACTGTCCCCTTAATTCAAAGTTATCACCACATGCCCTTTCTTATGTCCTTTTTCAACATAGCGATGTGCATCAACGATTTGCTCTACTGGGCAGGTTCTGTCGATGACAGCTTTCAGCTTTCCCGCTTCGATGAGTTCTTTCAGGAAATTTACATTTTCGACATTCTCTGAATCCATCGCTATCACTACGCGTTTGCTGCTTGTTAATAGAAGCCGGAGCATAAGAATAATATGAGGCATATCATATACGGCAAATATATAGCGTCCGTTTTTCTTCAAGGATTTTACTCCGGCAGAGAGTGAACTTTTGGCTACCGTGTCTAATATGATATCATAGGTCTCACCAGTAGTGCTGAAGTCCTCTTTTGTGTAGTCAATTACTTCATCGGCACCAAGCGATTTAACCATTTCTAAGTTTGTGGTGCTGCAAACGCCCGTGACCTCCGCTCCGAAGTGTTTGGCGAGCTGAACCGCATAAGTGCCGACACTTCCGGACGCGCCGTAGATTAGGACTTTTTGTCCCCTATTGATGCCGCCTTTTCTGAGCAAACTTAATGCTGTACACCCACCGGTCACTGCACCCGCAGCGGCTTCTTCATGAGACATAACCGATGGTTTTAATGTCATTACCCCGTCTTCAGGCAAACAGAGATATTCAGCATATGCGCCAAACCAGGTGGATGACCAAACTTCGTCACCTGGCTTGAATTTTTTCACATCCTTACCAACAGTTTCAACCTCTCCGGATAATTCCATGCCTAATATTTTTCGCTTTGGTCCAAATAAACCCAGATAAAATCTGATAGGCAGCCAGAACATCAGTGGCACCAGAAACTTTCGCATCCTCACATCTCCGATGTGTGCTGTCGTCGCATGGATTTTAACCAGCACTTCATTGTCTTTGGGGACAGGTTTTTCGATTTGTGTGAGTTTCAGAACCTCTGGTGGTCCATATTTTTCGTATACAACTGCTTTCATGAATCTCCTCCGGGGCTTGGAATCTGATAATCAAAATAGGTCAAAAATGGTATTTTTTGCAAAACCTGTGGTGAGTGCCATCTTGTAATTGATTCCGGAGTAGCGAAGCTTGCTGCGCATCACAATTACGGAAAAGCGCACAGCAAGCTTCGCTACTCCGGTGAAAACAAACCCCGGCATCATGGATGCCGGGGTTTGTGATTGCTTCACTGCGTTTGCAATGACAATAAACTGCCTAAACTTCGTCACAACATCATTCCGTAGAAATATCCAACTCTATCACTTCACCAAAACTTTCCAGCGGTTGATCGAGCTGATCTTTGTCACCTACAACGACCTTAATCATGTTGTCAGGGTGAAGAAGCTCTTTGGCTGCTTGCTTCACGTCCTCGATAGTCAGGTTCTGGTATGCTTCGAGGTCGCGTTGTGGGGAATCGAGAGGTAAACCTCGCCACTTCAGGTATACCAGGCGGTACAGCATGTCCTCACTGCTTTCGTACTTCCATACGTAGCTGTTTACGTAGGCTTTCAAAGCCTGGTCAAACTGCTCCTGTGTAGGTCCGTTTTCAGCATAATCTGAAATGACTTCGTTCATCAGACCAAGGGTGCGTCCGGCTTCGGCTAAACGTGTGGATGCGAAGGCTGTGAAAGTCCCTTCAATGGGAACCGGTGCTGAGAAGCGTGATCCTGTCCCATAAGCTAAACCTTCATCTACGCGGATGCGTTTTGAAAGGATTGATTGCATGCCACTGCCGAGGATGTAGTTCATAATCTGAGCAGCATGACTACGGGGGTCATCATAAGTGATTGTCCTGTGTCCAGCATAGACATACGCCTGGGTTACGTCTTTGTAGGCGTAGTAAATTCCAGGTTTGGCTGCTTCTCCGGCTTTTGGCAAAGGTTCAATTGCGACATCCCCACCTTTGAAGTCACCGAAGTGTTTTGAGGTGAGTTCCTTCGCTTCTTCAAGTGTGATATCACCTACAACTCCAAACACAGCACCTTCGGTTTGAAAAACCTGATTATGATAGTTCATGATATCGTCACGGGAAATGGCATTAACAGTCGTAGTGCTGTTTTCTCTGCCCCACGGGTGATCAGGATAGAGAAGTTTGTATATTTCCCTTGATCCGATGCCACGTGGATTGTCGTTACTACGACGGATGCCTTCCAGCATGTTGCTGCGTCGAAATTCGATTTTGTCTTCGGGATATGCAGGATTATCGATTAAATCCCGGGCAATCTCCAAAAGCAATCCGAGATCATCTTTCAGACAGAATCCATAAACCTGTAGTTGTTCCTGACCAGCGGATACTCCAATGGAAGCGGCCTTAAATTCGACAAGATAGTTCAGGCTGTCAGCTGGAATATTTACACTGCCGCCGTTACGCAGTGCCCATCCAGTCATAGATGCCAGTCCGACCTTATCTGCCGGGTCAGAGGGTGATGGGAATGAAAGATAAAAGTCAACGAGAGGAACTTCGTGATCCTCTACAATTAATCCCGCAATGCCATTCGGCAGATCAAATTCCTTAAATTCCGGAGGTGACCATTCTACTGGAGGAACTTCAATATCTCGATAGTTCATCGAAGTTGAACTACAACCGGATAAAACCAGAATCGTTGAGAGGATTATCAAAAGTAGGTAAGATTGGTTTTTCATAGTCCCGGTCCTCCCGTTTGCGGTTCAGCGTTGTCAACATGTTCTTCCGGTTTAACCAGATATGCAACGGTTCGATTTGTTTTTGTGAGATACTTGTTGGCAACCCGCTTTATATCCTCAGGTGTAACTTCTAACACTCTCTGGTATTCCCTGATAGAGGAGCTCCAGTCACCTGTGTTGGTAAATCCACGTGAAAGAGAAAATGCAAGCCATTGATTTGAACGGAGTTTTCTAAGTTGGCGGGATTTGTAATTGTTAAAAATTCTCTCCATTTCACGCTCTGCAACAACGTCAGTCTTTAATTTTTCAAGCTCAATGTAAACAGCAGCTTCCAAATCCTCATTCGAGTGAGCACCATTTGGAGATCCAAAAACGAAAAATATTCCCGGGTACCTGTTGCCAGGTCCAATAGAAGCCCGAGGAGGTCCTGCCGATATCTGCTGCTGCTCGAAAATTGATTTATAAAATCTGGAGGTTCGACCGCTTGAAAGCACCTGCGCCATTATTTCCAGAGCATAAGCATCAGGATGTGGAGCAGCCGGAACATGCCAGCCAACTATCATCTGCGGTTCAGCTTTAAATTCAACTTCAATTCGGCGTTCGCCGGTTTGAGGCTCTTCTTTAATTGTGACTTCATGAGCGACTTCGCCCATTTCCCATGAACTGAAGTATTTTTCTGCAAGTCGGAAGACCTCTTCAGCCTTAACATCACCAACAATCGTCATCTGGCAATTGTTTGGACCGTAATAACGGTGGTAATGGTTATCCATTTCTGTTCGCAGCGCTAATTGAATGTCTTCTTTCCAGCCAATAATTGGTCTCCCATAGGGGTGGGAGACAAAAGCAGCTTGCACAAACTTCTGGAACAAGAAACTCCCAGGGCTGTTTTCATACATGGCTAACTCTTCCTGGATTACCTCGCGTTCTGAATAGAATTCACGAAACACAGGATTCTTAAACCGATCTGCTTCAAGAAACATCCACAGTTCAAGATTGTTCGATGGCAATCCCAGCATGTACTGAGTCCCATCATAGCCTGTCCCGGCATTCAGCATTTGTGACCCTTGCGCACTATAGATGCTGGTGAGTTCATTCTGCTGGATATGTTTGCGCTGTTCTGTAATCAGTTCGGAAATTCGCTGACGGAAACCAAGTACCTTACGGTAATCTTTCCAGAAATCCCGATTTCGCTCCTTCAACAGCCAGGAAGTTTGCTTCATCTCTTCGGGAAGCTCTTGAAAATACACTGGCAGCTCATCAAGAATTGCCTTCCACTTGGAGGCTTCATCCTGTTGAATAGTCTGACGGATCTCCGGAGACAAGTTTGATTTTATTTCAGCAGTATATTTTTCAAATATGTCGAACCGCCATTTCTCAAGGCTGATTCGAAGATCGCGCATACTTGTTGCGACCTCTTCGATTTCTTCCATTATTGGTTTTTCTTTGCTGAAATCGGTCGTGCCGATTGTTTCGGTTCCCTTAAACAGCATGTGTTCCATGAAATGAGACAGTCCACTTTTGCCGACATCCTCAATTGATGAACCAACTCGAAATGCGATTAGAGAAAAAAAGACAGGAGCGTTGGGCCGCTCTACAACTACGACCTTTAACCCATTGTCCAACTGGGTCTCTCTGACCCTTTCTTCGAGAGGAGGAACATCACCCGCAGACGCGGATAACACAAAAACCATCAGGGCAAACCCAATCACTTTAAAAAAAGTTCTGTTAGCCACATGTACTCCTGATTAGGTTGGAAAAAAAAACATCCAAAACTTGCTTGAATATGCTTGTACTAAAAACTATATTTCAATTTACCGCTCAAGATTGTAAAAGTCAAAACGGAACCCATAATGAATGGACCAGCTTTAACTGAAATGAGATCTAAAAAGAAAGTGTCAGTTTTTAAATACTTGAATTTAATGTTTGTTTGTTGTCTTGTTATAACGTTGTTGCACGGTTTAACGCCCATCTATGGCGTAGCGCAAACACAAACTTCATCTCAGAACGATAGCCTTAGCTCACGCAAAAGCGTTCTACCTGAGCGTCACACCTGGGAGAAAATCGCTGACATTCCCGGCAGGATTCTCTTCTTCCCCCTGAAGTATGCTTTCAAGGGAATTGGCATTTCAATAGGATACGTTGATCACACTAAGATTGTTCCCAAAATTAACGACTTTTTGGAGAGTGACGACGGAAGACGAGAAGGAAAGCCGACTTATAATGTGAGAACTGGATTTGGAGGGATCTACAAAGAAAACGGAGTACTGATATCCGATCTTGATCGCAACAACCTCACTTTCACTGCAACTGTCGGACCTCACGCAGTACAGCTCTATCAGGCGGAGTTTGAAGAATTACAAATTTGGCAGCGATATAAGTCAGATTTCTTCCTCAGATATTGGAATCTGGTCGATGAGCAGTATTACGGACTTGGAAATGGAACTCTGAAATCGGCAGAAACTGAATTCGCACTTGAGCAGACAACGTTTAAAGCGAATGTTGGCACCGATCTCCAATATGGAATTACTGCCGTCGGGGTGTTCGGTTTTGAATACACAAACATTGCCAACTCGGCAGAACTGACAGATCACGAGACGGTTGATTTGATCGACGCACAAGCTCCTGGCGTGCATGATCTTGTGATGATGTATAATCTTGGGTTCAAACTTTCACACGATTCAAAAGATATGCCTGGGAATCCCACAAGGGGTTACGAGGCGGATTTCAGTGCGGGATTTTACAATCAATATGATGACGACAGGTTTAGTTTTTTCAAATACTCTGTTGATGCAAAAACATATATCAACCTGTTTTATAAACGAATACTTGCACTTCGAGTGGCTGCTGAAGTTACGAACCCGATCAGCGGGAAAGAAATTCCGTTTTACTATATGAGTTCGCTTGGAAGAACTGAGACAATCCGCGGATTCGAACGTGGGAGATATCGTGACCGGGATATGCTGGTTGCAACTGCGGAATACCGCTGGCCTGTTTGGAGAAAATGGGAAGAGAACGGGATTGATGCATTTCTGTTTGTGGATTCCGGTCAGGTTATGAGCAGTTTATATTCAACCTCCAGGTTAGATGGATTCAAAACTGGATATGGATTTGGTTTCAGACTATGGAGTGAAGAGGGTCTGATGGGATATATACAAGCGGGTTGGAGCGAAGAGACATTCCGCTTTTATGTAGGTGTTAATTAGATTCAATTCTGAAGTCATACTAAAATGGAAATAAGATGTACCTAAATACAAAATTCGTATCTCATACACATTCAAAGTTGATGTCAGCAATGATCCGCATAATTGCATCGTTGTTGATCTTTTTTATCATTGGCTGTGCAGGTGGGTATAAATACTACACACCACCACCACCCGTTCCAGATGACAGGAACGATATCCCACGCCCCCAGTTCAAGCCCCAGCTAAATGATAAACGGGATGCAATAGACCAGCAATTTGCCCAGCAGGGTGAGCAGATGTTAGACCTTTCGCGTCAATTGCGCAATCTGACTGGTAATCCAAAGGAAGCGTATAACGTTGATCCTTTTGGAGAAGTAGCGAATTCATCATGGTTCACAAATAGGCATGCTGTAAAAAGAATGACCATCCCGGAAATGGTGAAGGGTCCTTGCATGGGTGATGGTCCTGATATGTCCAACAAATGGACAATTGTCAGAGCAAAGGCTGATGGGGTTACTCCCGGTTTTACAATTGTTGATGGTCGTGGTGAAAGCTATGTGATTAAATTTGATCCTCTGGGTTTCGCGGGATTGAATAGTGGTTGTGAGGTGATATCTTCCAAAATCCTGTATGCGATGGGCTTTAACGTTCCTGAGAATTATATAAGTTATTTCGATCCTGAAATACTCCAGCTTGGTGATAAAGTCAAAATTGTGGATGAAAAGGGTAGAAAACGGTACATGAACGAAGATGATCTAGTGTCGATACTCAAACGTGTGGGGTATTCCGAAAATGGCTTGATCCGCAGCACCGCATCAAAATATGTTCCGGGCAAGGTAATAGGTCCATTTAAATATGAAGACCTCCGTGAAGACGATCCCAATGATATAATCCCTCATCACCACAGACGGGAATTGCGAGGTTTCAGAGTCGTAGCTGCCTGGATGAACGACATTGACGCAAAAGCTGCTAACTCAATGGACACATGGATCAATGAGGATGGCAAGAATTTCGTAAAACATTTCCTGATTGACTTCGGAACATTTTTCGGAAGCGGTGGACGAGGACCTCAACCTAAACACCGGGGATATGAAAACGAAGCTGATCCGCATGCTGCCGGGATAAGAATTCTGACTCTTGGTCTATATGTTCCCGAATGGGAAAAAGTACCTGATCAGGTCGAATATCCCTCAATTGGTCGGTATCATTCTGCATACTACCACCCGATGAAATGGAAGGTGATTTTCCCAAATCCCGCATTTGACAACACAACAGATTTGGACGGTTACTGGGGAGCCAAACTTGTTATGTCGTTCACCGACGAAGAAATCGAAGCTATGGTTGCAACCGGTGAGTACCCGAATCCCGAAGCTGCCAATTACCTCACTAAAACAATCATCGAGCGCCGTGATATAACTGGCAAGTACTGGTTTGACCGAGTTACTCCGATTGACAGGTTCACGATCACCGAGGATGAACATCATCTGCAAGTCCTGACATTCGATGATGTCGGAATTGAAACCAAAATTTACTATCCTGAAAGTGCGGATTATCGATACTCCATCAAACGCAATGGAGTGCCGATTGGCGAAAAGGTTTATTTGGGTGGACAAACGGCGATACCACTGCCTGATCTGAAGATTTACGAGCCGGTAAGGAATGTTCATGGGTATCGATCCGACCAGTGGGAAATCACGATTGACCTGCGACGGACGGGGATGAACAATTGGAGTGAACCCGTAAAGGTTTATCTCAACGAGAGTGACGATTCAGGTGGCTATAATTTGGTTGGGGTCAGGCGGTAGTTGTTTCCTTGATTTATCATGATTTATTTGTTAATATAAACCTAAGTTTCGCTGTTCACAATTTTGTAATTTCTTGTGGAGTTCGGTAGCAATGCTACTGCTTTAGCGAAGGTGCAAGTAAAAAACGCAAGCATGGCTTGCGCACTCCGGAGATAAAAACCATGAAACCCATTTCTGCCAGAAAGAGCTTAGTTTTCGGAACAACTGCAGTCCTATGTTTGCTCTCAATTTTCCTTATAAATCCGTTTCTTTCCGAAGTACAGGCTCAATGCTTCACAACTGTGGATGAGCCAGCGGTCAATTACATAGTTCTCGTGATTGACAAAAGCGGTTCCATGGGCGGTCAGGCGATGACTGACGCAAAAATTGGTGCGAAGACGTTCATCTCTGAGATGGCCTCGCAGGATTATGCTATGGTTGTCGAGTTCAATGACCGGGTTCGAGTAACTCAAGGGTTTACAAATGATCGGGATCGTTTACATTCAGCAATTGATGGTCTGGATGTCAGCGGAGGAACTGCTCTATACGACGCTATGGCAAAATCCATCTCGATCCTATCGAGACAATCCAGTTCAAAAATCATTGTTTTCCTGACGGATGGCAGGGATGGTTCGAGTTTATACACTGCTCAGAATATAAACTCAATGAGCGTTTCCGAAGGCATTTTTGTCTATGGTATCGGGTTGGGAGACGTGGACACTCAAGTTTTGCACGATATGACAAACTCAACCAACGGGAACTGCGAAATAACAAAACGATCCTCCGAGCTTGCGGATATCTACTCCCGTGTACTGAGTGGATACTATAAAAGGTTTGGCAGGAAGAAAACTGATTCTGGCGGCATTACCGTTAAGTCAATTCCGAGTGGAGAAACCGTTAAACTTGACGGTCAGAATATGGGTCGTACACCAGTTAAGCTCGATAACATTGACCCCGGTGAACATCAGGTTGCCGTTGAGTTCAACCGTGGAGTTGGTCGGTGTAAGATTCCAGTCGAAATAGGCAAACGGACAATAGTCGATTTGCGCGAATCAGATTTGGGTCGCGATGTCGTGATAACCTCATCCTCACCAGCGAACGCTTCCGTATTCATGGATGGCGAGTACGTCGGAATCTGCGAATCCCACGGCCCCATTACTATGGGAGACAACTGGAAAAATGAAGCTCTTGCATGGCCTCAACTAACAATAAAAAATGTTCCCCTTGGCACTCACACAATCCTCCTGCGAGGAATTCCCGATTTCGATTACGGTTCGGATCAGGAAATGACAATTGAGCTCAAGTTAAACAACATGGACGATGACACAGTGATCATTCACGCCCGGATAATCCAAAAAATTATCCAGTCTAATGCCAGGATTTGTCGGAATGTCTCGAAGGGTGGTGACCCGTTTGGGGAGATGGAGGGGTGGTAAGTTTGTGTTCTTCATTCCCAACTTGATTGGGAATCCAATAGCCTGGGATCATGCATCCCGGGGAAAGGATATGATAGAATAAAAGGAGTTAAAAGCTCCCGGACTGCAAGAGTTCTGGCTC
>JABGPL010000085.1 GCA_018644935.1 Calditrichota bacterium
TCTTTCGTTGCTTCGAGCTCCTCTTTGATTTTTAAAAAAGCTATAAAATCGGCTGCTTCTTTCTTTCGTCGGCTCGATAACTTTTTAAAGTCGTTGAGTATTTTATCCTCCACAAGCACTGTTTCTTTGCTCATGTTTGCTCCCTATTTCAAGCGAATAATTATCTTTCCATTGTCGATGATCAAAACACTACCCCCCTTAAGGAGGGTAGTACTACAGACTCACCCCTTCACCCCAGCAATAAAATCCTCCCTTACCGGGGTAAAGATATCGAGTACCAGTGCTGGTTCATCACCAATACAATCAGCTCTATGTGGAACATCAGGAGGAACAGCGAACACATCTCCAGCCTCCAAATCTTTGGACGCACCACCAATAGTCAGCCGGACCCTCCCAGATTTCACCACACCCAACTGTTCATGGGGATGTGAATGCTCTGGAACGCTACGTCCCGGAAGGATTTCAGTTTGAACAATCATCATAGTTTCACCCTCGAATCCATTGAGGATTGAACTGGTGACTCCTTCCAATTGAACTAACTTTGGTGCAGACTCAATATCAACAAAGTGTTTGGATTTACTCTCTTTCATCTGATTTGCAATTCCGAATTATCTAGAACAAATCATCCGATCCAATCATCTCGAGGAAAGCTTCAACTCTAATCCGGAATGGACCTAACGGGTTGGTAGCATCGAACTCAAGCATCAGGTTCGGGATGTCGTGATCATCGAGGAATGCTCGCAAGGGAACCATGTCTGTCTCGTGAGGATCACAGAATTTTTGTTGGATAATTACCGCACCCTGAACGTCCCATTCTTTTGCCAGCGCAAGGATATGATCAAACCGAGTTCGCTTCTCCCAATCTTTAGCTGGGCAGGCGGGGCGTTTGATATAACGATCTGCAATGGCCATCATTCTGTCTTCCTGCGGCACAACCTGATTCCAGAAATATCTAGTTCCCGTGCAATGGTCATCTTGAACGACTGTCGCTCCGACACTCTCCGTCATCTCAATAAATGGAATATCATCATTCTCAGATCCTATGAACATAAGACGGGCATTGTCATCGAGATCAATATCACGATCCGGAAGCTGAGCGAGCACTTTCTTGATCTCGGCTGAGTGCTCTTCTTTGTCAACCCACATACTCGAGACAGTCATATACATCGACTCCGTGCCGGTAACTTTTAAATTACCTTCTTTTCGGTATTCATAGACCTGTCGCATCAAATCACGGTTCTCATTGACAACTGCAATACCCCGGTCGAGATCCGCATCGGTAAGTTTCTTACCGTTGTATTCCTCGAATGCAGTCCTGAACTTGTCAAGTTCTGTTTGATGATATCCCGTGGCACTTGGTGACTGTACTTTCATCGGCATATAGATATAATGCTCAAAATCCATTGGAACATGCTTTTTCCAGGACATGTAGGATTGACGCAGGTGAATGCATGATTGAGTCAGTAATATCCCGCTGAGATATTTGTAACGTCCTTTAAGCCCTTGAGCTAATACATCCCTGCAGAAGGGACAATACATTCCGAAAATGTGCTTTTCCGCTACATCCTGTGCTTCATGGGCTCCCAGAACACGTGCCGGCAACCAACCCGCGGCAACCAGAATTTCCTCAGGAGCATAACTGCAGAAACAACCCATGACTTTCCCACCCGTTCGCTCCTTCCAATCCCGGGCATAGTCATGACGATTAACGTACCAGTCTTTGAATTGTGAAAACATTTATCCCTCAATTTGTTAAGTATTGCTTTGTAAGCATTGCGCCAGAGGTCCTCAACTGACACGTATATCATAGGTTTTACGTCAGGTGAGGACACCTGATGAGACTCTCAAAATGTAGACAGTCCCCAGACAATTACATGACTGATCAGCCTGTGGTTGAAGCGGAAAAGGATTTCCGCGATCCCGGGACTATTTATCCTTCCACTCAGGTGCTCGTTTTCCAAGAAATGCTGTTAATCCTTCTACAGCATCTTCAGTTTCCATGAGTTTGTATCTATACATCTCATCAATCAACCGGGCTGATTCTTTGGGAGTGTGAGCCAAACTGAGCAAAGCTGCTGATTTTGATAACTCCATTACCGATCTACTATTGTGGATAAATCGATTTGCAAGAGTATCAACATCCTCGTCAAGAGAATTTTCAGTTGATAATTTTGACACGAGACCCATTCGACAAGAATCCTCTGCGGTGAATATATCTCCGGATAAAATCAGCTCAAGTGCTGAACTATAACCGAGTTTATTTACAAAATGTGCGAGAGCCACTGGGGGAAATACACCAACCTTTATTTCTGGTTGTCCAAATTTAGCTCTCCCCGATGCAACAATGAAATCACACATTCCAGCAACTTCACATCCTCCCCCAAGACAAACCCCACCAACCGCAGCAATTGTCGGAACCGGGAATGTGCGAATCATTTCACACAACTCCCCAAACACATCAAGCATTTGTTCAAAGTTCTCCGGCAGATGTTCTCCAACATCCGCTCCAGCGGACCAAGCCTTTCCCTCACCCTTAAAAACAATTACCCGAAAATCGGAGTTATTCTGGGCATCATTCAAGACCTCTATCAATTCCAGCATAACCGCTCCCGTCATTATGTTGACAGGAGGATTATCAATTGTTATATCTAAACGATGTTCTTTCGCTTCGGTTTTAATAAATTTATGTGCCATAATTTTCTCACCCTGACGTTTGCTGCAAGGGCACGTGGCGACGTGCCCCTGCAAAAAGATTTAACTTTTCTCTATTTTGAACGGTAGACATGAATTTGCGAGAAAAGCCTTTGACTTCTCAATGAATTCTTCATCAGTCAATTTCCGCTCGCGCCATTCAAGATCACCGGTCTCGAAACCGAGAAGTACGTTCGACGAAAGCCTGACGGCTTCGACTGACAGCTCGTAAAGGTGTGTACATCCACCTGATTTACCGAGTAAATCCGCCATTTTACGGGTTACACCACGCTCGATTTTCAAACCCCTCAGGTTCCGCACATATCGGACAGTATTAACACAAATTTCAAATGGACTTTTTACCATTTGTGCTTTTGCGTCAAGTATTTCCCGGCTCTTAATGTTGACCTTAATCTCAACCCGCATATTATGGTTCAAATCAAGCAACGAAGCCTTCGTCACGATATGTTCATCATCGTCCTTGCGAACAGATGCGTTTATGTTACGTTCGTAAATTTCCATAATTTTTAAGTCAGCAAGTTGTCAAGTGATCAAGGGATCAAGTAAAAAGCCTTCAAACCTCAATCTTGTTTATCAGGCTTTGGATCATGGAAGATAATTCAACACACTCTTGCAAAAGTGTATCGATAATTTCATCGGATTCTAATTTCAAGGCTTTCGCGATGTAGAATTGAGTTCTAAGTTCCCCACTTGACCCTTTAGCAATTCTCAGGAACCGTCGAAATTCAGCTTGGGAATTTCTTTCATAACCCTCAGCAATATTTGAAGGAATAGATATAGAAGCTCGTCACATCTGGTCTTTTAATCCCCAGTCTTTTGAAACAGTGTCCAGTGAAGTAAAGCGATACACTTCAACCGCAAGCCGACACCCTCTTTTCTACACTTCAATATCTTCCAATTTCCTGAACATTTCACTAACTCACCTGATAGCTTGCTCCCTTGATCACTTGATCACTTTCTTAACTTTCTCGTTTAATAACCATCCCAGTCGTAACACCACCACCACCACAGATGGCTGCTACACCGAACTCTTTGTTGTGGGTTTTCAGTGCATGGTATAGTGTTGTGACAATTCGAGCACCTGATATGCCTGTCGGGTGACCGAGGGCGATCGCTCCACCGTTGACGTTCAGCTTGGACCTGTCCCATTTCAAGACGGCTTCGTTTGCCAGAACCTGAATTGCGAAAGCCTCATTGACTTCGATCAAATCCATATCAGCAAGTGACATTCCTGCGTTCTCAAGTGCCAATGGAATAACGAATCCGGGACCTTCACCCATTGTTTCGTTCGGAACGGATGCCTTGGCGAATCCGAGAATTGAGAACAATGGTTTTACACCTAATTCGGCTGCTTTATCCTTTGAAGTCACAACCATTGCACAGGCTCCGTCAGACATGCCACATGCATTTGCGGCTGTAACTGTTCCACCCTTGCGGAAAACTGCAGGTAACTTCCCCATTTTCTCAGCACTGACAGGCCAGCGAATTGTTTCGTCCTTGGCAAAAATCACTTCTTCAGCTCGCTTGTGCGCAGGTGGTACGGTAATTGGAACAACTTCCGCGTCAAAATAACCATTCTCCCAGGCTTTGAAAGCCTTTTCGTGCGATTCTGCAGCGAACTGATCCTGCTCTTCACGCGGGATCTTATACTTATCCCAGAGTTTCTCAGCGGTTCCACCCATCCCCATTCCAGCAACAGGATCAACTGAATCTGACCAGCCATCTTCGAGGTTTTTATCACCCATTTTGAAGCCCGACCAGCGAGTATTCTTGAGCAGGTAAGGAATTGTGCTCATTGAATCAAATCCACCAACCATCACGACCTGACTCTCACCAAGGCGAATTGCCTGTGATGCGAAACCAATAGCCCGCATACCTGATGGGCAAGCCATGTTCAGCGTAATCGCCGGGGCATCCATTGTTACACCACCACGAACCGCAGCGGTTCTCGCTGGGTTTACACGATTTCCTGCCTGGCGGCAGGAACCGAGGATTACGTCGTCAATCTGGTCGCCGGTGATTCCAGCGCGTTCGATAGCAGCCTTAATTGCTACTGCTCCAATGTCGTAGGATGCCATTTTCTTCAACGTCCCACCGAAGGAACCCATAGGGGTCCGGCAAGCGGATATGGCAACTATGTCTTGTAATTTCATGCTCTTCCTTTATCTATTCTGAATCAGTTATGTTTCTGCGTTGTAACTGTATTTTCTTCTTTCTTACTGTATCAGGCAAACATTAATCGTCCTCTGGGTTCAGGAATAGTTCGTCCCAATCCTTTAGCAGTTTCTATCCATTCATCAATGATTTGTTCAGCATTTTGTAACGCCTCACATCTCGTTTTCCCATCTGTCATACATCCGATAGCTCGGGAACTTCCGCGATGAATGATTGATCATCTTCACTCCAGTATAAAATGATCTCGTATTTACTCATTTTATTAGCTCAAATCCAATCGCTTACAAGCACCATAGACATTTGTGGTAACTATGTCCTGTAATTTCATTTTGTCTCTTTACTCAAGTTAATTACTTCCTTTTTAATGTCTTGTATTCCTCGTTCTATAGAGACGAAGCATAATATCAATTGTCCCTGTGCAACAATGAAAAAGCCTGGTATAGCTGCAACTACACCACTAAGTATGGGAATGATAATTTGATCCTTATCTGCAATAACAAAACCAACAATAATTGCAATTACTACCCAAACCCAACCCAATATTGATAATGTTTTGCCCAAGGTAACTAGTGTTTTAAATCTTGAGCTTTCGGTCGGTTCAGAAATTCGAGTTGCTGTTGAAGAGACCCTCTCAACATTCTCTCGATATTCTCTAAAAACATAACCACAATTACATTTCAAAGCTGTATCAGGATTTTCTAGACCACAATACGGACATTTCACGTATTAAATGCACTCCTTAATGGAATTGCTCTGTATGTGTATTTAAATCTTTCAAAACAAAATAGATACTGCCTTTCACCTGGATTTTGCAGGATAAATATCCTGTCGAAGAAACCGCTAAAAAGTTCACCATTTAGCGTTTCAGTTAAATGTCTTTCCACAATGTTCAAAGCCTTTTCGGAATTCAGCCAAATCGCTTGGGGCATATTCGGCCAGATGCCAAGATGGTTCACGGAACATTTTTTCAATCTGATTCTTTCCAAAATTTTTGTCTTTCTTGTAATAGCATCGAAAATTGCGTCAGCATTCCTCTTGTAAACTAAACTCCTATTCGCCTTGCCCCTATCTTCCTCTCCGGAAGCATTTTCCAATGAATCTGAGTTTATATTTTTCAGATGTTCCTCTTTTCTATATTCCTGATCCGTCGCCTCAGTTACTTCCAGTCCTATTGTCATTTTCTTAGGTAGTTTTATTATATAATCCGGGGGATCGTTCTTTGGTGAAAGTTCCTCCACCACCATCGGAAATATTCCCTTACCCTTATTCTTCCTCAACAAAGCCAGATACATTCCCAGTTGGTGTCGTTCGGGACGTCGTCTATCATCAATAGACTTTAATCCATCACTGGTGGTGAAACCGGTGATTATTCTGTTTAACTCCTTTTCAGATTGTACGTTTAGTTTCAAATCATCCACTCTGTATAACTACACTTCCCCCCTGCGCAGTAGGGGGGTCAGGGGGGGTCACGTCCAATCTCATTTTGAATGACCATGACAACTCCTGAAATATTCTTCAACACATCCCTGTTTGAGAATCTCAAGACCACGAATCCAAGAGACCTCAGATACATGTCTCGTTTTCCATCTGACTTTTTTCCCGCATCATCATAATGTTGGGAACCATCAACTTCAATGACTATACACGTCTCAAGCGAAACGAAATCACAAATGTACTGTCCAACAACCTTCTGTCTGAAAAACTTAGTTTCGAGCTGCCGTTCTTAATCTTAGACCAAAGAAAAACCTCTGCCTCAGTCTTATTGTTTCGCAATTCTTTTGCTCTTTCTCGCATTTTTTTTGATACAGGTGGAAGTTGATATCTCATATTATTCACTTACCCCCCCTTAATCCCCCCTACTTCGCAGGGGGGGAAAGACGATCTCTCCCCACTATCTTCTTAAATCATGGTTATTAAACATCAATTAAATCAAAAATCCCCACGTGGCATTGCAAAACAAATCACCCCGGCGAACACTCCGACTATCGCAAAGAACACAGCAAGCGACAGATCTATCGGCATTACGATCAATCCCGTCAATGGACCGACGATCATTGGCACCAGAATATTGAGCTTGCGCTGTGTTGGTTTCGAAATTTTGAACTGTTTATGTATAATTGCCAGTACAATGTAAATCGCACCTACGAAAATTATTGTGTATCCGACCATATGTAAAAGAGCATACCCTATGTTTACAAATGCATATCCCGCATTTTTATTGAAATAAGACCAGCAAGTAAACCAGATGCAATCATTTGTAGACCTAGCCTGAATTCTCCCAGGACAACGAGAATTACTCCAAATACGCCACCAACTATCATCGGACCAATAATATTGATCCTTGCAATATTTTGCTTTGCAGTCTTAAAAGCCGTGTGATACACTGCCAGTAATAGCAGAAATACAATTGCTCCAACAATTATGCTAAATGCATAGAATATCACACAGGACTCCTGAACAGTTTCCCAAATTCCAACTTACCCTTTGTGTCTTCGTGCCTTTGTGGTAAAGACTTTACAACCACAAAGACACAAAGGCACAAAGTAAAAAAACTTAGATGTACTGACCACCATCGACTTTGACTACTTCGCCTGTAACATGCCGTACAAAATCGCTACAGAAGAAACTTACAACGTGGGCAACATCTTCGGGTGTACCAAGACGGTTTACGACTGTTTCACCCTGTGAAATTTTCTTCGCCTCTTCAGGCATTGCGTCCATCATATCCGTGAGGATCAATCCAGGTGCAACTGCATTAACGACTACATTTGCTCTGCCAAGTTCTTTGGCGACCGTTTTCACCAAACCGATGATTCCAGCTTTTGATGCTGCATAGTTGGCTTGACCAAACTTGCCTCGCATTCCGTTTATGGAGGTCAAGCAGACTATGCGACCATATTTGGCTTCACGCATTGCGGGAGCTGCTGCACGGATATAATTGAAGTAACCTTTGAGGTTAATATTCATCACGGCATCCCATTTGTCCTCAGTCATCTTCCAGATAACACCGTCGCGGTTTATACCGGCGTTGCAGACCAGAATATCCAGTTTGCCCCACTCTTCAATAACCTTATCAACCATTTTCTGTGCATCATCAAATGACGACACATCAGCCTGTACGACTAGTGCTTTGCGTCCCATTTTCCGAATCTGCTCAGCAATTGCCTCAGCCTCATCCGAATGCTTACGGTAGTTCAGTGCTACATCGGCTCCATCGGCTGCAAGTTCTAATGCAATTGCTGCTCCAATTCCGAGCGAACCACCAGTGACTATCGCAGTTTTATTATCTAATATTCCCATCTCTTCTCCTTTATTTTATCCGCAGATTACGCAGATTTCACAGATTATGTTGGTCGTAAATCGGCAAAGCCGATTTATAACCAATTCTGCGTAATCTGCTTAATCTGTGGATCTATTCTTTTGGTTTACCCATTACGGCTTCGCAGAATTCATCATTGAATGCGTGTCCCTCTGCTTGTAGCTGTCTGTACTTGATGAAATCGATTGTATCCTGACCAGTGATTTTCTTGGTGTTGAATGCCTGGAAACCGAGGAATGCTTCAGTTGACATATTTGCTGCCAGCCAGTGACGGTTAGCAAGCTTGGTTTGATCCCAGAAGAATTTCTTCTTCATTCTGATTCCGTCAATTGATTTGATCAAGCATCCAGGAAACAGGTTCGTAAATGTCCATGCAATCCGGTTTACTTCAGCATCGAGTTTACTGAAATCATATTCTGCAGATTTCAGGAATGCTTTTGCTTTCTGTGCCTCTTCACCTCGAGCGAAATTACCGTATACAATTTCACCATCTTCGATATAACGGTCAGTTATAACCAGAGGATTGCGTACGAACTTGTCACCATCTTTCAGGACAGGGACAGCTTTACTGATTAGTCCAAGCTGTTTCATTTTGTATGAAGACCACATCTCACAGGATATACAGTTCCACATTGCGTCTTCAATTGTCAGGAACCATGGTAGAAAATCGGTTGAGCCACCATCAGGTGCTGAACCATGTCTTGGGCCAGCCTGACCAAAAATTGCTGTATCCGCAGAAACAGCAAGATCACAAGCCATTCCTATCTCTTGACCACCTGCAACACGCATTCCGTTGACACGGCAAATCACAGGTTTTTTGCAGTTCAAAATCCCATCAACCATCGCGTTGAACAGGTCCATGTAAGCACCATATTCTGACGGACGATGTGAATAGTATTCCGCATATTCTTTAGTGTTTCCACCTGTGCAGAATGCCTTGTTTCCAACTGCAGTGAATACAACAGCAACCACTCTGCGGTCCATGGAAGCTTTCTGGAAACCGGAAATCACACCCTTTACCATGCCGGTGGTATAGGAGTTAAATTGCCGCGGATTGTCGAGTGTTATCCAGGCGGTGTAAAGCCCCTCAACTTCCTCTTTCTTCGGAGAAACTATCGGTTTCAGATCATATCGAACTGTAGGAGCTTCTCCGCCAAAATGCTCGTCTCCCCAGAGATCGTGATCCTTGATCCCTCCCTCGCGTGGTAGCCAATCTAAACTCATCTTGCCCTCCCTTCAGAAAATCTATTTAATCCTATTTGTTTTTGTATTCTCAATCCTCAGCATGGAGCCATTGGATTAACCAAATGATCTAATTATCACGATTTCAAGCTGGGCAGTACTCCCTCGTTAATCAACCTGCCCATTGTAGATGCTAATTCGACCAACCTTAATTCGGAAATCCCAAGTCGGTCATATTCGCGATAGTAAGCTTCCGTCATACTTGAGAACGTATCTGACCGGGTCCGCTTCTGGCGTGCATCTTTAACAAATAGCGCAACCGCTTCAATCAATTCACTCGTGATTTCTACACCATCTCGTTCAAGTCCCGCACGGTACTCTGGACGCTCAAGAACGGCCTTGACAGCACCAAGTCCGGAGTGTTTTCCGAAGACGTATCGGATTTTAGCTCCAACTAATTCTGGCGGAATAACCTGATATATAGCAGGATCAATCAACAGTCCCGCAGTGTGAATTCCCGATTCATGTGTAAAAACACCTTTGCCGATGATTGGTTCATGAGCAGACACCGGAATCCCAGAGAATTCCTCGACAATATGAGTTATTTCCCTTAGTTTATGGTACTTAAATCGAGGAAGCGTAAGACCATACAAAAGCTTCAGTGTTGTTACTACCTGATGCAAAGGAGCGTTTCCTGCACGCTCACCCATACCGTTAGCGGTACAGGTCGGAACATTCAACCCGTGAGACATTGCCCGAACGGTATTAATATTCGCCAATCCAAAGTCGTTATGAAAATGACAGACCAGGTCTTCGCCAGGAAATTCCTTGACAATTCTGGGAATATAATAATCCACTCCCTCAGGAGTGAAACAGCCAACAGTATCAGGGAATGAGTATCTTGTACCACCTGCTGCATATCCTGCTTTGGCTAGTTCGATTGTATATTCGAGGTCAGCTCGGCTGCCATCTTCTCCACCAAATTCAACCGCCTCAACCCCCTGTTCTCGAGCATACCGAATTGCATCACACTGCATCTTGATATTAGCTTCCCGATAAAACTCCACCGGGAGATCCAGCCATTCGGATAAATCTCGTCCTTCTCGTTTGAGTAGGGTCTTTCCAATTTTATACTTCAGATGCAGGTCAGAGCCTGATGTGAAAATGAAAAATGTCACATCCTTAACATCAACGTGTATATCCTTGAGGGTTTTTATCGTCGCATCAATATCTTTGATGTTTGACCGACACATGACCAACAGTTCACAATCCTGACGAATTTCACCCATTCGCTTGCCCTGAACAATCAATTGCAAGGCGTGGCGATCTGACAGAGCTGCAAACGGGAAGCCCAAATCTAGAATATCACAACCGATATCGGAAAGCTCTTTTGCCAGTTGGTATTTTTGCCCCGGAGAAAAGGCGACTCCAGGCATCTGTTCTCCATCGCGAAGAGTAGAATCGTAAATCTTGATTTTATCCGGGTCGGGAAAATTAAGCCCGGATGTAAAATTCTCTGGCGAGTTAATCAACTTGTCTAACGGTTCGCAAAACTCCATGGTTCACCTGTTTTGGATTTATGTAAAAATCTTATCTTTCAAATTCCAATAACTAAATACTTGCCGAGTACACATCTGTTTATCAAAAGAAAAGCCATCACTAACATATTTTAAAAATCAAATTGATCAGCTCAACGACACTCCGGAATAAAGCAATAATGCTGATAGCGATAATCCATCACACAGCTCTTGTTTTTGAATCATTTGTTTCAACTTGTCCTTATGAACCCATTTTATATCATTAATCTCATCTCTGTCAAAATCACCGGTTCTTCTCCCAGCTTTACAGAATACTATATGAAATTTTTCATCTGATATCCCATCAATTGGATAAAACGAATACACCAATTTATGTTCACTGGTTTCATATCCGGATTCTTCCTGTACTTCTCTAATGGCAGCGTCTATTGGAGATTCACCTTTATCAATTCGACCTGCAGGAATTTCCCAAGTGACAGCATCAAGGGCATATCTGAAAACCTGTACAAAAAGGACCTCCTCGCGACTGTTTTCAACCACAACCCCAACTGCTTGAGAGTGAAAATCTAATATATGGTGCTCTTCAAGTATCTTCCCGGATGGGAATTGAACCCTATCGGTATATACATTAATCCACTCGCTCTTATAAACTACTTTTCTGTCAAGTCTTTTTGGCTTATTCATATTTTACACTTTGGGCATATTACGTGTTCATCCCAGCCAGGCGGCGTTTCACGTAACCGACCAAACCTCCGTTATCCATTATATTCCGGATTTCTGGTGGAAATGCGTCTGCTGTCCACTTCCCACCGCGAGTTTTGTTCTCAATCACACCCGTTGCTGGATCAACTTCTACCTCATCTCCATCCTCAATCCCGTCAACGGCTTCAGGAGCAATCAGGATAGGAAGACCGATGTTGATTGAGTTTCGATAGAATATCCTCGCAAATGACCGGGCAATAACACATGATGCCCCGGCGCCTTTAATCGCGATAGGAGCGTTTTCGCGTGAGGACCCACAACCGAAATTATGTCCTGCAACAACAATATCTCCCTGTTGAACCCGGCTTGCGAATGTTGCATCCAAATCTTCGAGTGCGTGTGGTGCTAACTCCTCGGCATGAAAACTCGTGCAATATCGTGCCGGGATGATGACATCAGTGTCGATAGAATCACCATACTTAAAAACTCGACCGAATAATAACTTATTTCCCATTATGGTTCCCATTGTTGTTCTGTTCAATTAAATATGTGACAATTCTCAGAATTGTTTTTTCAAACTCCCGTCTTTCGCTCGAGGAAAGATTACCCGTTGAGGAATCATTTACCGTATTCGCAAGACCTGCTGTTTCGACAGCAAGTTTACGGCCTGCATCAGTCATTACGACAAATTGAACTCTTCTGTCTTTATCCGCACGATGTCTTTCAATACAACCCTTTGCTTCGAGGAAATCAATTGCTCGGGTCACTGTTGCCCCATCAAGAAAGGTCCTGCGACCGATATCAGTTTGTGATAATCCATCCGACTCCGCTATTGCCATCAGGACATTCCATGCTGTTGGCGAGAGTCCTATCGGTTTCAAACTAGTTTCCAGGGCAGTTCTCATCATTCGAGCTAAACCATTAATCAAGTAACCGAGACTCTGATTGAGAGGCGGGATCAAAGGTCTAACAGAATTTTCATTGATTGCATTCATTTGAAAATCTTTTTACAATTCTCTTGGATCGGAAATTCGACCCGTCAAAGCGGTTGCTGCCGCTACTTCTGGTCCGGCGAGGTATACCTGAGATTCCGGGTGACCGTTTCTGCCCCGGAAATTCCTGTTTGTTGTAAACAACCCGACCTCACCTTTTGCCAATATTCCCATATGCCCACCAATGCAGGGACCGCATGTAGGAGGCGAAATAATTGCTCCAGCCCTCAGGAATTGGGTAGCCAATCCTTCTTCGATCAAGGCTTCAGTTATTTGAGGTGTAGCTGGAATCATTATCAAACGTACATCCGGGTGAACAGGCTTATCACCAAGTATTTTGGCTGCTGCTCTGAAGTCTTCTATTCGCCCGTTAGTACAGGAACCGATAACAACCTGATGTATTGCCACATCTGAAACTTCACCGACAGGTTTGGTATTTGAAGGCAAATATGGTATTGACACTTGAGGTTCTACGTCCTTCAGGTCTACTTCAAGAACTTGACTGTATTGAGCATCACAGTCACTCTCAAGGTATAATCCGTATTCACCACCAATATCCCGACCACGTTTCGGAGTGTATGGTGTTGGATTAGCATAGATATTCTCGATGAAATCCCTTGTAATTCTGTCAGGTGTTATCAAGCCGGTCTTAGCACCAGCCTCAATTGCCATGTTACAGACGGTAATCCTGCCATCCATTGACATGTCTTCAATTGCACAACCACAGAACTCTATCGCCTGATAACGAGCACCCTCTACACCGAGTTTATTTATGATGTAGAGAATCAAATCCTTTGGTCCGACCATTGGAGTAAACTCACCCTCAACGATAACTTTCGTGGATTCCGGAACCCGGAACCACAACTCACCTATAGCCCATGCACAAGCCATGTCTGTAGAGCCGATCCCAGTCGAGAAGGCTCCAAGAGCACCGTAAGTACAAGTGTGGCTATCCGCACCAACAACGAGGTCGCCAGGTCGAACAAGTCCGTTGTCCGGCAATATCGAGTGGCAGATTCCGCTGCGTCCAACTTCAAAGTATGCCGGAACTTTCATATCACGCGCAAACTCACGCATTGTTAGAGAAAGCGTCGCCGCTTTAACATCTTTGGCGGGTACGAAATGATCATTTACAAGTGCCATTTTGTTCGGATCAAAGACTTTTTCAGCCCCCATATTCCGAAACACCTCAACAGACAACGGAACTGTAACGTCCGTTCCCAGTATCATATCCAGTTTTGCCATCACCATATCACCCGGTTTGACGGTATCCCTTCCCGCGTGTATGGCAAGTATTTTTTCTGCTAAGTTCATATTATAATTTATCTTGTATAACCGTGAATCTCTATCCCCGCGTAGGGGCCGATGAAACCACTCTTAATATTCAAACTGAGGATGCCACTCTTCGGCTCCATCAGCTAACAACCCAACCATGTGCCAGATTGAGCAGAACAGGTCACCTGGACCAAAAAATGATGATGCTATCCTGTATATCTTGCCGTTTTCCTTTCGGAAAGTTGAGAATCCCGGCATGATGTATTCTTCATTCTGGAATCCTAAATCAAAGGTGAACCTGCTGTCTTTTGCGGACAGCATTTTAAACTTCCACCCACGACTATCAGCAAATTGCTTCTGAGTTTCGTGGTCATCCGGGGAGACAAGTGCAAAGCCAGCCCGATTTTCAAAATGGTGAACCATACCATTGAAGCCGTCCGCCCACAGTGTACAATACGGGCAACTTTTGCCCATGTTGTGGATTACAATCAGATCGTCCTTCTCACCGAATAGGCTGAATAAATTAACAGAATTGCCCTCACAATCAGTCAGGTTGTAATCCTTAACTTCTTCGCGCGGCATCTGCTTCTTGAGGTCGGCGAGCTTTCCCGCTTTTTCGAGAAGCTCTTTCTCAAGTGCTTCGATTTCTGTCTTTAAGTTATTTTCGCTCATACATCTTACCTCCCTTTTTCTGTCATGTGAGGACACCTGACAGCACTCACCACTTAACTTAGTGGGCAAATCATATCATCTCACAAACCACATCACCCACACCAGCAGTCCCCAGAGGACCGCCCATATCACGGGGTACTTTACCAGATTTTACCATCTCGCGTACGATATCTTCAAGTCGAGGTGTCCATTCCGGGTATCCAATGGTTTCCAACATAACGCCTACTGTCAGGATTGCGGCTAATGGATTGGCGATGTCTTTTCCTGCATATTTTGGTGCGGAACCGTGGACGGGTTCAAACAGAGATGTTTTGCCGGGATGGATATTACCCGATGCGGCAACTCCCATTCCACCACAAAGTTGAGCACCCATATCTGTAATGATGTCGCCGAACATATTGCAGGAAACGATAACATCAAACTGCTCGGGGCGTTTGACCATTTGCATTAGCAATGCATCAATGAACCAGTGGCTGGCTTCAATTTCTGGATATTCTTCAGCAACTTCAAAAAATGTACGCTGCCAGAGGTCGCCTTCAAAGCGCATTGCATTTGATTTGTCTGACATGCAGACCTTGCCCATGTTGTTGGCTTTGGCATACTCAAATCCGTGACGGATAATCCTCTCAACACCTTTGCGAGTATTTATTGAGGTTTGTATAGCGACCTCTTCTGGGGTTCCTTTTTTGAATATCCCGCCAGTTCCAACGTAGAGACCTTCGGTGTTTTCACGAAACACTACGAAATTCACATCTTCAGGGGTTCTGTCTTTCAGGGGGCAAAGTGATTCATCAAGCAGGTGGCAGGGTCGGTAGTTTACGTAGAGGTCAAGCTTGAAGCGGCAACCGAGGAGAATGTCTCGGGCATGTGTCATATCGGGAACTCTTGGATCTCCAACAGCCCCTATGTAAATAGCGTCATAATTATCGCGAAAGTTGGCAATTTCTTCATCTGGAAGTGTGATCCCAGTTTCAAGGTACTTATCGGCTCCATAGTCGAACTCATCCCAGTTAAGATCGACTCCGCCCTTATCGCGGATGGCAGACATTACTTTGACAGCTTCGCGTGTTACATCTACGCCAATGCCATCCCCGGGTACTACAGCGATACGCGGCATGCAATTTACTCCGTAAGAAATGATCGATAGTTTCTATATTATAAACCTATTGTTTTACTTTGTCAAGAAAACATTTCATGTGAAATGATTTCAATAAAAAAAGTTGAATAGTCAAGCGATTTGCCTACAAATGTTAGTCGGAGATTAATTTGTGGCAAACAAAAAATAAGCAAGGGCACTTCATATAGTGCCCTTGCCAGGAATGCGTAAATATTTCTCTCACTAAGTTGAAACTCGGAGAGAGAATTTGCTATTGAGTAGAACTTGTTTTTTGGTAGCAGATACTACTTACCTTCAAATTTCGGTGTGCGCCTTTCCAGAAAAGCAGAGAGTCCTTCTTTGGAATCAGACGTCGCATAACAGATACCAAACAAATCAGCTTCAATGCTCAAGCCCTCATCAAGACTGGTCTCTAGTCCACGATTAACCGCTTCAATTGTGTAAGCCAATGCCTTGGGACCTTTTGCCATTATTCCCTTTAGCATATTTTTAATCGCTGCGATAAAACCGTCCCGGTCAAATATCTTTCGGTTTTTTTCATCTGTAAGTTCTTCACCAGCTTCATTTTTCTGGTAAACTTCAACCGCTATATTTACAAGACCAATACGGTAGGCTTCAGCTGCGCCGATCATGCCTCCACCGAGTAGCAATTCTAGACCACGACCTTTACCCACCAATCTCGGCAATCGTTGAGTTCCCCCAAAACCTGGCAGTAAACCCAGCCCAACTTCCGGTTGACCAAACTTTGCGTGAGCAGCAGCTACTCTCATGTGACAAGCCATAGCTAACTCACATCCACCACCCAGAGCAAATCCGTTAATTGCTGCTATTACAGGTTTGTTTAATTTCTCAATCTTTGTTGTCATCGCCTGCCCTGCCAATGCAAACTCGCGTCCGGTGAGTGGATTCTTAGTAACCAATTCACTAATATCTGCTCCAGCAACAAATGCCTTATTTCCGGCGCCTGTAAGGATTACACCACCAACCTTATCATCACCGGCAATGACGTCAAATACGTTGGTCAAATCTTCAATTGTAGCACTATTAAGCGAGTTCATCGCTTTGAGACGGTTAATCGTAACAGTCGCTATGCCATCTTCAACATCGTAGATAAGATTCTCAAATTCCACCGAAACCTCCTCGAATGCTTGTTTGTCTGTTTATGTTTGTGAAAAACATCACCTTTCTCTAAGATACCTCTCCTAAACTAATATTGCAATATCCTGAGACTTCCACATTGGAAGAATGATTTTTCTTGATGTTTATTCCATGAATTAATCAGGAACCTCCCTCGACAAAATGTGAGTTCAGCTCAAAATGATCCTATCTGAAGAATTTAATCCGGATGTTAGTTGAGAGTGGGTACTGATTAGTGCAGGATTTGTATCTGGGGGTACTTTTACGTTACTACCTTGGTTTGGATGATGCGGACATTCCCGATAAAGGAATGTCCGCGACACCAAATTCGTATTCAGAAATGATCATAAATTATACGACCAAGTCTAAAAAAGTATCGGGGTGTTAGTCTTCGAGAGGTCTGCGAAGAATACCCTTTAAAAGCTTACCAGGTCTAAAATGAGTTTTTAAACGCGGTGGAATGTATATAATCTGATCAGGTTTCTTTGGATTCCGTGCTTTTGGTTTTGCGGCTGTTCTTTTGACTTCGAAAACACCAAAGTTCCGTATCTCGATCCGACATGCCGGATCACCCTCACACATCAATTCTCGTAAGCTCTCGAACACAGCGTTTACAGCCTTGGCTGATTCCTTTGTCTCAAGATCAGCTTTCATTGCTACTCTTTCGACAATATCCTTTTTAATGTACGTAGGCATTTCAATCTCTTATTTTATTGTTACTTACTGCTCTTTTTCTTTAGCAACACCTGATTTTCCAAAGTTTAGAAAAACTCAGGCATTTCCTTACAATTCAAAATGTTGCCCGTCTAATAACAACATATGGACGAAAAATATAAACATTCATTTTGCGAAAGTAAAGTGAATAGGTGATTTAAATAATCTTTTAACACAACTTGTTGCTAATATTTCGCATATCCCCTCTTTCTTCCTATATTAAGTTCAATGATAATTCCGATTACTTAATTTGAGTCGAGTACCTTCTGATGCAAAAAAAAACAATTTGTCTTTTCGAGGATGAAAGTGCAAAATGGTTCGGCCCGCTTATTTACACACGTCCCGTTTGGGAACTGCGAATAGGTGCATACACTTTCTTGGAGAAGTTGCAAAATATATTTCCAGAGCATGAGTTTATTTATATTTGCCGTTCACAGATAACAAAAACGTATGGAGAGTCATCAGGATTAACCGCATTTAATAAGTTTATCAAATCTGATGATTTATTGTTTATCAACGGCAGAGTGGTTTTAAACCAAACTTGTGCACATCAACTATGCAATGAAAGAGACGAATCAAGCTTTCTTGTGGGTGATGAGTTGGCTGCCTTTTATATAAAAACAAAATACTTCGACCAAGTCCGTTTAGATGAGAACGGGTACTTATACATTGATAACCTATCACATCTGCAAACTCGACAGATCGATGCAAATCTACACAGATATCCCTGGGATTTGGTTAATGATGCTGGAAAAGAAATTTGTGGGGATATTAACCTTGATAAGCATAGTAATCCTGATACAAACATCAAGATCCCGAGTTACGTAACTGTTCTAAATTCGGCAAACATTTATTCTGATGGGAATGTCAATTTTCGCCCTGGTGTAATTTTGAACTGCGAAAAAAATGAAATTCGATTGGGAAACAATACCCAAATTGGAACTGGTGCGATTCTGGATTCATCGAAAGGACCTATTTGGATTGATGAAGATGCGAACGTCCAATCCGGTGCAATAATTGAAGGACCGGTCTATGTAGGTAAAAAGTCAATTATCAGACCCGGCGCCAGGATATCAGATGGAGTCTGTCTCGGTCCTCAGTGTCGTGTTGGAGGTGAAGTCTCAAACACGATTATGTTGGGATATTCAAACAAACAACACTCTGGATATTTGGGATCATCATATATCGGTGAGTGGGTAAATTTTGGTGCTGCGACCGACAATAGTGATTTAAAAAACAACTACAGACCGGTTGAAGTCATGATTGAGGGGGAGAAAGTAGATTCTGAAGACTTGCATGTTGGATCGATAATCGCAGACCATTGTAAAACCGCTATTCATACCCGTCTTAACACAGGAACTGTAGTGGGTGTGTGCTGCAACCTTTTTGGATCTGATTTCCCTGCAAAATACATCCCGTCATTCACATGGTTTGGATCAGAAAACTATGTCGAATACTATGTTAAAAAAGCACTGGAAACTATTGCAGTAGTAATGGAACGTCGAGATATGAGATTAACTCCTGCAATGAGTGAATTGCTGAAAGGCATTTTCTCATCCACCGAACATGAAAGAATTGAGCTTTTCGATTAAAAAATCTGTCAAAATTTCTCGGATTGCCCTGGCCATCGTTCTATTAATTGCTGCCGGATTGAAGAGCACAGATGTGGTTGGGTTCTCGCGTGAAATAGAAGCAGTGCTTTTAGGGTTGGGACTGGGAGAATTTAATCTTCCCGGTGCCATGTACTTGGTATCTGCGGTAGTAATTATTGGGATAGAATTTCTGCTTTTCAGTCTCCTGATAACCGG